>CALBKQ010000120.1 GCA_937895645.1 uncultured Clostridia bacterium | reverse complement strand
TCTTTTTCATATTCAAAACCGTGCTCAATGAAAGCAATAATTTCATCAAGTGGTGCATCTAAATATTCACCTGTGAAAAGTGAGCCGCAAAGAGATGTGCCAAGCGTTGCAGGGTTGCCAAACATTGCTCGTCTTACATCACCTTTATTACCATAAAGATAAAGATATGTTGTACCATACTGGCCACCGTGACTAAGTCCGTAAATATCAACTTTATCAGAGCCAGTAAGGGCTTTTACTTCCTGAATATACTTATCAAGAGCAGCGGCGTAGTCCATCTGACTTTTACGCCAGTCGAAAGTAAAGCCGAAAACATTTTCAGCGCCTACTTCTTCAATAGCCATATCTGCAACTACTCTTTCAGGTATATATTGTTCCATACCATTTTCAAGCAAGGTTGAAGCACGGGTTGCAGCCGCACCGCTAGGATATGGAACAAGATTGTTTTTAGATGTACCGTCTGGATTCATACCGATTGGTGAAAGATACTCTTTGAACTTTTTACCGAGTTCAATAGTTAAATCTGCCTGATTAAGAGTAACGTCGGCAAGTAATTCTACTACATCTGCACCAAGATTATCAAAATTCAAAGGCCAGGCAAGTTGAACATTACCATTCTCATCAACAATAGGCTCACCGTTTTCGTCTGCATAAGCAAGGTTAGGACCTGAATAACCCTGCAAGATTACAACAGGTACTTTTTCTGTTGTCTCTGCAACAACCCCCAATGAAAGTGCAGAGAAAACTATAAGAACTGCGAGAACAACTGATAAAATCTTTTTCATAACAATTCCCCTTTTCAAGAAAAATCTTATACCAATATTTTACACCTTAAAGAATTAAAAAGCAATAAAATAGCGACACCGAAAACCAGTGTCGCTGTAAAATTTTTAATCATATTTTTGTTAAATGTTACAATTATTTAGCCTATTCTGTGGTTTTCCAACCAAAGTTATATGTAAGTGAGGATGTGCAAGGGAATTCAACAACCACTGTACCGTATTCTGAGAGTGCGCCTGTGAATGTTACATTTGCCGTAACAACCATATTCTTTTCATAAGTTGCATAAGTCATCTGGTCATTAACTGCGTTGAAACCTGCCATAATTTTGCAAGGTGTGAAAGCAATTTCAAATGAATTGACTTTCATATAGTTTTCTGCAACTTTGAAATGTTCTAAAATGTCGTCCTGTTTACGAACAGAAAATGCCTTTTTAACACTTGCTTCTTCAGGTTTAACCATAATGCAAATTGTTCTGTAAAGTTCTGATGGTACAAAAATGTATTCGCCGTCTTCATCTTCTGCATTATTACCCTTTTCGTCAAGGTCGTGGACTAATGTTGGAACAACTGATGTATAAATAGGATAAGTAACAACACCTGTTTCTGCGTCTGTTGTTGTGTAAAGGTCTGAAAGCGCCAAAGTACTTGCGTTCTTCTGACCAAGAGGATAAATGATGTTTGTTAAATCTTCGTTGAAATCAGTTGCAACAAGCTTATCCTTATCGTCTTCAGCTACCTGATATTTTTCTTCATTTGAGATGTTCATAAGGTAGTTACCAATGTTCTTAAGAGCCATATCTGCATAAAGGCGAAAAGCTGCACGAAGTTCTGCTTGGCCTTCAAGTTCGTTGCCGTCAACATCTTTGAAAATAACATTGTCACCATGGTTAATCCAAAAGTTTTCATAATATGAAACTCTTGCAACACCCGTTGTTTTGATTTCGTTAATTTTTCCGTTGAAATAATCAAGAACATTTTGCTGATTGCCTGTAAACTGCGCCCATTCAGCATCTGAAACGAGAGCTAGAATACTACTAAAATATTCTTCTGAACCGAACTTTGAAACAAGTTCATAATATGAAATCTTTATAGTTTTATCATCAGTTTTTGAGTTTGTATTCTCAAAAAGGGTTGCAAGTTTATCAGCTGGTAAAACCTCTTTAAGCTCACCATAAGAAAACTCAAAATTAACATCCTGCAAATCTGTTTTAACAGTTACAGGAGTTGGTCTTTTAACCTCTGAACCACAACCTGAAAATGCAGTTGTCATCATAACAACTACTAAAACAAGGCTAATAATTCTCATAACATTCTTTTTCATTGTTGTATCCCCTTTAATATGTATCTTTAAGACCTTGTTCATCAAACAAGAACACGGTTTCAAGAACAATTTTAAGTACATCTTCAATAGTTTTCATTTCAAGCATTTTCACTGTATCAAGACGAGTATGATAATATCTTGCAGGGGCAGGGTCCATACTTGTAAATGCTACCGATTTAATACCACCCTGTTGCATTGCTGCAGCGTCAGTTGAGCCAAGTGGTGTAGTTGTGAAATTAACGTTTACACCAGCATTTTCTGATGCTTTTTTCATCAATGCACAAGCAGATTTATCAAGTTTAACAGTTGCTGTCATATCTTTTGTAACAATGCCCATAAACTCGTAGTCGCGAAGTGTATCAAGTGCTACAAAAACAGTTTCAACACCGTCATTTTTATATTCGTCACTGTGCAACTCTGCAAAGGCTTTTGAGCCGCGAAGGCCCTCTTCCTCAGCACCCATTGAAACTGCTATAACCTCAGTATTTTCAAAGCTGATATTATTGTTTTTAAGGTATAAAAGCACTGCCATTCCAGTAAATACGCCTGTAAGGTCGTCGTTTGCACCGTCAACAACTAATTTCCAGTTAACAAAGAAAATTACAGATGCCAAGAAAGGTACTACAATCGCCTGTAACACGATTAACACTATATTAGCACTACTGTTGTCTATAAACATGCCTACAACGCCTACAACGAGCGTTAAAAGAAGCCCTAAAACTGCACCTGCAACAACCGCTGTAACCATTTTAGGTCCACCCATATATGTATAACGCCATTCATAAGCAGAGTCAATGTGACCACCTATGATAATTCTTCTTTTTACTTCGCCTTTTGCCTTGATTTTGCAGATTACATTACTTGACTGTTCTTTTTTGAAGAATGGGTCAAGAACTTTTTTGTAAAGCAAAAACTCACCCACAAGAAATACTATTGCAACTACGCAAAGCACAACCGATGCAATATGAAATGCGTTTGCGAGTTCTGGCACCGCACCTGTAAATGCCACAATCCCTAAAACTGCTGCAATTAAAGCGAGAATGCCGTCAATTGTAACCCAACTCATAAATGCTTTTGGACTTAATGTAAAGTTTTCTCTTGTAACTTCATCTGCAATAGGTGTCATTACTTTTTCTACATAATCCTGAGCCTTTTTTTCACCCTCATACCCTGCAGGACGAGGACCTATCTGCTCACAAACTCTTTTTATTTCACGAACTGCAAAATTTGAACATTCGCGCACTTTTGAAGCGTAATGAGTATGACTTTCACTTGCTTTCAAAACCGATTACCTCCGTAAAGACAAAATATTCTGCCATAGTAATATAATTATATTCATTTTATCACACTTTTTTTGTTAAGTCACTACTATTTTGAAAAAAATTGTAAATATTGACATAAGGACAAAAAAAGAATAAACTATATTATAATGAAAAGAAAAACAAGGAAATTGAAACATGAAAAAAAGACAGTTAAAAATAAGATTTGCACTTTTAATATCTTTGGTTGCAATTCTTGGATTGTTGCTGATTTTGTTTGCAATATTCTGTCGTGACGGAAACTATAATGAAGTTGAAATCACAACAGAAACCACTACAGAAGAAAGCACTACACTTCCACCTGAGCCTGAAGAATTAACCACAGAAGAAAGTACAACTATTGAACCTGAAACTACTACAAAAGCACCTGTAAAATGGGAAAAATATAATCCGATTGAAGTGCTTAACAGTGAAAACTGGGCAACAACTCTTATCAGTAAAAAATATCCGTTAGGCAAGAGTTATACACCTACACTTACACCTGTTATTGAGGGTAGTTCTGTTACTGCAGACACAAGAGTTGCCGACGCTTACAAGTTAATGTATGCAGATGCACTTAAACAAGGAATAGTGCTTACACCATATTCAGGTTACTGCAGTTTTTCCCGTCAGCAGTCAAACTATGAAAACAAAGTACAAGCATTCATATTGCAAGGAATGACAGAAGACGAAGCAAAACAGAACGCTGAAAAACGCATTGAACCTGCAGGTTGTAGCGAAAGCGGTGCAGGGCTCAGTGTTGACATTGTAAGTGCAAGTGCAGGATTTGCATCAACTGACGAATACAAATGGCTTGTAAGCAACGCTTATAAATATGGGTTTATTCTTCGCTACCCCGAAGACAAAACAGATATTACGGGAATGATTTATCAACCATGGCATTGGCGTTATGTTGGTATTGATGTTGCAAACGAAATGAAAACAGATAATCTTTGTTTGGAAGAATATCTTGAAGCAATATAAAAGTTTAACCCATCTGCTGTTTGCAGATGGGTTATTTTTCTGGAAATTAGACAAACTCTAAATTATCATACAACTCATATAAAAAAGCCACTCAGAAGGAGTGGCTTTAATTATTTGATAAAATCTTTATTCAACAATGATTTCGCGCTCGTCTTCTTCATCCTTTTTGCGCTTAAATATAATAAGAATAAGGAAGAAAAGGCTTAATCCCATTAATGAACCTATTATAATCGGATTTTCGAAGAACTCTACGAAAGTATCAGGAATAGGAATGATAGGAACATCCTTTTTTGGTCCGCCGATTGTAATTATAACGCCGTCATTATCCTTGTCACCGTCAGGTGTGCCGTCATAATCGTCAATATGTCCGTCGCCATCTGAATCAGGGTCCTTTGAATCAGGGATACCGTCGTTATCGTCATCGTCGTCTTCCTTATCAGGAATACCGTCGCCGTCTGTATCCTTTTTATCATCGTCTCCGTCATCATCGCCGTCGTCACCATCACCGTCATAAAGCGGTCCGTCAGGAAGACCATCGTTATCATCATCGTCATCTTCACTATCAGGAATACCGTCACCGTCAGTGTCGCGGTCTGGATGGTCAGGGTCACTCACATCAGGAATGCCGTCACCATCATCATCTGAATCTTTATCGTCGTCAATACCATCGTTATCGTCGTCGTTGTCTTCAGTATCTGGTGTTCCGTCACCGTCAGTGTCACGGTTTGGATGATTTGGGTCGTCCTCATCAGGAATTCCATCACCATCGTCATCTGAATCCTCATCATCGTCAACACCGTCATTGTCGTCATCCGAGTCAACTCTGTCCGGAATACCGTCATCATCTGAGTCGTAATCAGGATGGTCTGGGTCGTCCATATCAGGAATTCCATCACCATCGTCGTCAGGGTCAGGGAAATTATTTAAGTCATCATTTCCGTCGGGAAGTCCATCGTTGTCGTCGTCATCATCAACGCTGTCTGGAATACCGTCACCATCTGTATCGCGGTCAGGATGGTCAGGGTCGTCCTTATCAGGAATACCGTCGTTGTCATCGTCAGTATCGTCTGTATCATAAATACCGTCGTCATCGTCGTCCGGGTCACTTCTGTCAGGAACGCCGTCACCGTCAGTATCACGGTCTGGATGATTTGGGTCGTCCTCATCAGGAATTCCGTCGCCGTCATCATCTAAATCCTCATCATCGTCGACACCGTCGTTGTCGTCATCAGGGTCAATTGCGTCTGGCAACCCATCGCCATCTGTATCACGATTTGGGTGGTCAGGGTCGTCCTCATCAAGAATTCCGTCTCCGTCGTCATCAGGGTCTGGAGTAACGTTTGGCTTTGGAATATCAGGGTCACCATCAGGGTCCTTGAAATCAGGAACATTAGGGTCACCTGGGTCTGTATCATCAGGGTCTTTGTCAGGAATTCCGTTTTCGTCGTTATCCACAATATTGAAATCAAGATAAATCTTCTCTGCATCAACAGGAATAAGTACAATTTGTGTTCCATCAGATGCAGTTGTGAGAGTTACCTCATCAACATCTGCTCTTTCAATAACAAAAGACGTATGAGAAAGAACTTCTCCGTCCTTTGAAATTGTGACAATGTGCTTCCCGTCAGAAATATCTTCTACATAATATCTGCCATCTTTGTCTGTTTCAGCAGTTATGCTACCAAAATCAAAACTTAACTCTGCACCCTTGAGTTCTTTTTCACCAAGATAAACTGTACCTTCCATATCAACCTGTCCGCACTTGTCGTCAGGGTCAGAAGAACATTTCTCAAAAGTTACTTTAACAAAGATATCGTTAACAATATTGGCAATTTTAAGATTACCACTGACAAATTGTTCTGTAACATCAGCGCCGTTTACTTCAATGCTTTCAAGATGATAGCCATTTTCGTAAATTACGCCAAGGTCGATTTCACCAAATCTGTTGATATTAAATTGTGTACCATCAGGGCAAAGCTTACCATTTACAAGCACATAACCACCGTCGTTATGAACAACTGTAACTGAATGCTCGAAAGGTACTGATGTTGAAATAACAGTATTACCAGCAAATGCAGACACTGCCATAACAAGCATCATAGCCAAAGCCGTAATAATACTTATTGCTTTTTTCAATGAAATCCACCTCCTTAACTTTTTTCAAAAGAAATAATTATGGTTTAGGAACATAAGTTACTGAATAAGTAACTTTGCCTTCATATGCAGCAACAGGAACGCCTGAGAAATCTTCGATTTTAACAGTTGCATTTGTTCCGTTTTTTACCCCAGGTGCTGTTGTACCTGCTTCATTAACTTCGGCAAATGTAACTTCGTTGCCACCTTCAAGAATATATGTCAAAGTCTCATCTGTGCCGTCCGCTTCCATAATACCATTGTTTGTTTCATCAGTATCTGTGTCATAAGCAACGCTAACTTTAAGTGAATCGCCGATAAGAAGCTGAGATTCAACCGAATATGTTGCAGGCTGTGCTGTTTTGTCGTTCCATGCAACCGTAATGATTGCAGGGAAAGTTACTGTATATGAGTATGCATCATTACCATTAATGTCTTTTGTGCTTGTTACAACATCAGCAGTTGGAGTACCCTCTTGAGAAACTGATTGATAAGTTGTTTCTGCAAAAGCAGGAACTGTAACTGCCATCATCATAACAAGTGCTAATACAATAGAAATAATCTTTTTCATTATAAATTGCTCCCTTATTTTATGGTGCTGTTGTTACATCAGCAAGAGTTGCTGTAAATGTAACAGTACCTGAATACTCAGCAATTGTCTTATCCCAGCCAGAAACTGTAAATGTAAGTGTTTTTGTTTCATTCATAGCACCTGTATAAGTAACGCTTGTGTCACCAGAAATTGTGTATTCAAGTGTATCTGCTGTACCTGTTGCTGTCATTGCACCTGTAAGACCTTTAGTTGTTGTATCTGCAACAGCAACGGTTACCTGCTTACCAACAAGCAACTGTGTTGAAACTGTATAAGTCTGGTCTTTTGACTGATTCCAAGGAATTACGATTTCAGCAGGGTAAGTAACTGTATAAGTACCTGAACCCATTGTGCTTGTATCTGTTTTTACTGTTGCATTACCTGATTGGTCGCCTGTTTCTTTAATTTCACCTGCAAATGCTGGCACGCAAATTGCCATCATCATTACAAGAGCAAGTACGATAGATATAACTTTTTTCATTATTTAATACTCCCTTTCTTATGCGTCAACAACTTCTGATGTAAATGTAACTGCATCTGTATATTCAGCAATTGCAACTCTGTCAAATTCTGTCTGTTCAATTTTAACAGAGAAATCAAATCCTGCGTCTGTAACTACAGGGCTTCTTGTTTCTGCATTAAGTGTACCTATAAGTGTATAAGCAATTGTATCTGTATTTGCTGAATCAACTGCAGCCATTACAGAATTCTTTTGTGCAACTGTAACTTTGACAGCCTTACCTGCTTTAAGATGGCTTGTTACTGAATAATTGAAATCAGTTTTTGTTGTATTCCACTTAATATCCATTGTTGCAGGAATTGTAACTGAATAAGTACCATCAGTTGTAATTGCACTAATATCTGTTCTCACTGTAACGTCACTTGATGGTGTTGTTGCATTAAGTGTACCTGCAAATGCTGGTACGCAAATCGCCATCATCATAACGATAGCTAAAGCAATAGAAATAATCTTTTTCATAATTTATTCTCCTTATTTTTTAAGCAATTTATGCAACACTTGCTGTAAATGTGAGAGTATCTGAATACTCGCCGATTACTGCACCGTTCCATGCTTCTGTTGAAACTGCTACTGAAATTGTTTTTTCTGCTGCAGGGTAAACAACCGGACTATTAGCTGTAAATGTTGTTTCACCGCCAAGTGTGTATGCAAGTTCAAGTGTGTTGTTTGCATCAGGGCTATAAGTCATAACGCCATGACCTGAAACTGTAACTGAAACTGCCTTGCCCCAAGCAAGATGTGATTCAACTGAATAAACAAGGTCTTTTGAATCTGTGCCCCAAGCCATTGTTGTTGGACTTGCAGGAATTGTTACAACAAAACGTTCAGCACTTCCGCCACCTTCGAGTTCTGTGCTTGTCTTAACAATTACTTCGCCTGATGGTTTTGCTGCATTAAGTTCAGCTGCAAACGCAGGAACACAGATTGCCATCATCATAACAAGGGCTAATACGATAGAAATAACTTTTTTCATAATCTATATCTCCTTTAATTATTTATAAAATTATACTCTTACGATTTCTGATGAATATGTGAGAATATCTTTGTATTCTTCAACAACTGCTGTGTTCCAATTATCAGCTGAAATTTTAACAGTTACTGGTTTTTTTGCTGCGCCTTCGCCAACTACATAAATTGTAGGAACATCAGCTTTGAAATCAACGCCCTCACCTACAAGTTCATAAGGGATTTCATAAGCACCGTCGTCAGTTTTCATAACACCTGCACCTGAAACTGCAACATTTACTCTACCATCTCTCTTAAGGTGTGCTTCAACTTTGTAAGAAACGTCTGTTTCTTCTTCACCCCAAAGAATTGTTGTGTTAGCAGGAATTGTAACTGTGTATTCTTCTGCTTCTGTGTCACCGATACCGTCATCGTCAGTATCTTTTAATGTTGATGTGTTGATAATAACGTCTGCGCTATCTGGATTTGCTTTAAGTTCAGCTGCAAATGCAGGTACCATAACAGCCATCATCATAACAAGTGCCATTGCGAGTGATAAAAGTTTTTTCATAATATATCTCTCCTTTTTAAGATAAAAATTGCTAATTAAACTGCGTCGGTGTATTCAGCAGTGAATGTAAGAATATCACTGTGTTTACCACTTGCAGCGTAAAGCCATTCATCATCTTCAACCTCTACTGAAAGAGTAAAGCTTTCACCATAATCGCCGGGGAAGAAAGAGATGTTTTCACTTACTAAACTGTATGCAATAGATTTCTCACTATCTGCTTCGTTTACAAGATTGTAATTGTTTTGTGAAGAAACCGAAACTGCCACCATTTTGCCAGGTTCAATAAGCATTTTTGTTGCTGTTACTTCACCAATGTCCATAGCAGTTGTTTGCCATGGAATTTCAATGTCTGCAGGATAAGTCAACTCGTATTCTGCACGGTCAGCCTTTGTGGAAATCTCCATTGACTGACTACCCGCGAATACGGGTGTAATGCAAAGAATAAGCATTATAATTGCTAACCCTGCTGAAAATAATCTTTTCATTTTTTCATCTCCTCCCTTATGGTGTACCATCACTATATGTGACTGTATATGTTAGTGTTGTCTTGTAATTACCAACTGGGACATTATTCCAACCATCAACCTTGATTTGTGGTTTATTTGGTGGTTCTGCATTTGCCATACTGCCAGCAAATGTTGTTTCAACAAAGTTTGTTGCTGTATAGGTTAAATAATTGTTTGCATCTGCAACAAGTTTACCTGTATTGTTTGTTTCATCAAAATTAGTTTTATCAGTAACACCTACTGTGATTTTTGATGTAGCAGGCATTTCACTTGTTACTGAATATGATACATCTTGCTCTGTAGCGTCATCCCATTTAACCTCAACAACTGCAGGAATTGTAACTGTGTAATAATCACCCATTGAATATGAAACAATGATTGTTTGTTCATCAACAACTGTTTCAACAGTCTCGGTGGTTGTTGCTCCGTCAACAGTTTTGCTTACCGTATCAACAAGAACAAGTTTTACTGTCAAAGTATCACTTACAGCACCTCTAAGACCTGTTGGCTTAGTTCCGATTGATGGTACAATTTCAAAGTTCCAAGGATTTGCTGGTGTGTATGTGTTATTAGCAACGGTTGCTTCGTATGGATTTGCCTCCAGAATTGCATCTGATGCTTTTGAATCTGAATTGATTGCAATGTTATAAGTAACACTGTCACCATAGTCGTTCTTCATTGCACCGTTCTTTGAAGAAACTCTTACTGCATAATAGTCGCCACATTCGTCATAGTCCAATATTTCAGAATATGTTACCTTATAAGTTGATTTGTCGCCTGTTAATTTATCTTCAGAAAGCATAATCTCTGAAACATCAACGTCTTCAGCTAAAGCTTTAGGGAACAAACGAATAATCTCTTGTGCAAGTTCGTAAAGTTCTTCAACATTATAGTAAGCAAGTAAGAATGAATTATATTCATTAAGAACATCTTTAATTTCCTGAAGTTCTTCAGGAGTAAACAACTCTTTTGCATCAAGTGTTTCTTGAGTCTTAGTCTTAATACGCTCCAGTTTCTCCTTGAAGGTAAGAATACCACCTTTTATTTCCTCACCATCAATGTTATAGGTTTCGGTATTTTTAAGGAAATATGTGAAACCACGGGATGTATTCTTAAGCTGTGGATAGATTGAACCGTCGTCAATAGAAGTTTTTGAATAATATTGTAACGGACTATAGTTATCTCCAAAGAATTTTTCTACACTATCTCTGTCAGCGATGCTTAAGAAATTACCAATTTTATAATTATCAGAATCAGTAACACTTTCGTTCTTATCATCAAGTATACCGTCATCTTCATAATCGTATTTCACATTATACAAATCGGTAATCTTAGGAAGGAATGCAAGAGCTTCATTCTTGATGTTTTCAAGAGTTACAGTCATTCTCATTGCCATATTATAGGCATTTAAGAACTGTTCTTTCACCGTTGGGTCAAGAACGGTATTTTTCTGACTTACTGTATATCTGCTGTAACTTTCTTTATAGTATTTAATAATTTCTTCAGCTTTAGCCTTGTCAATTCCCATAGAAGCATAGTTTGGAATCGGCACTTTATTACCTGCATCATCTTCGCCTATAACAAATCCCGGATAAGGAATGTCACTTTCGCCGTCAACTGTAGTTGTTCTTATAACTTCAGGAAGAGAGTTTACAAAATCCGTAAGCTGAGCAGGGTCATAATTAGGCGACAGAATTTTCGTAGTGTCATTAGCATATTCTGCATATGAATCAAGAACCGCCTTTGCTTCTGTTACCTTTCCCTGTTGGAAAGGCACAAGAGCGTTATACTTTGCAAGTGCATCATCATATCTCGCTTTAATTGTTGCTGCATCATAAGGGTCAATAGCCTTAACTGCATCTTCAAACTGCTTAGCAGGAAGTGATTTTGCATTAAAAACTTCAGCGTATGATGGGTGTGAAACACCTGTATAACCTGCAGGGTCATAAGTGAAGCCAACATTATCGATTGTGAATGACTTTTCATCAAGTGAATTTGCATTTGCACCACCGATACAGAATTGAATTGCATAAATAGAATTTAACCAATCAGAATTGCCATCAAGCTTATCTTTACCAGTAACACCTTCACCAGTATCACCACTCTTGATATGATACAACGGAATCATAATATATCCCTTATACCCATCAAGACTTAATGTGTCGCCCCAGCTTTCGTTAGTTTTTCTTGATGTAAAACAATATTGGCTTGTTGTATGGTTAATAACCCATTCACCTGTTTCAGGATTAAGAATAAAATATTTCCAGTTGTTAATCTTTGCATCATCATTAATCGCAGCACCCATGTCTACACGGAACTTATGGTCTACACCGTCTTTTTTACCAAAAATGTTAGCTGTAAAATAGAAGTTTTCAATTTCTGTAAAGTCCGCATAGAAAATAAGCGATAAACCTATTGATGTTGTTCCTATTACATTTTGGGTTGACAAAGCCCCCAAATTATCTAATCCTGCATTATTTGCCTGAAATTCAGTCCAACTTGCAGAATCTTTACCATGTCTTGCAATTGTAACCGTATGATGAACTCCTTTATGATTATCCGCAGTAAATGAACTGTCAACATTCATTGTTGCTGCATTAGAGTTCATATAACCTCTATCGGTAATCGTTGCCCATGATGCATTGTAATGAACCTTGTCATCCAAAGATTCATGTGCTTTGTCCGCATCGGTAGTAACATATCCCAAAAGGTCCTTATCAACAATGTTTTGAACACCCTCTGTAAGACCTGGTGCATCCCAAGTACCATTATAGGTGTATGTTACCAAACCTTTTGTATGTCGCCAGTCGTTTGCAAGGTCACTTGTACCGCCCACAACAGATGTTGTATAAGCATCTTTATTGTCTTCAAGTTTCCAACCTTTTGTACCAACTTCTTGATTTTCAAAGTCGTTATAAACAATATATGGAAAATCTGCAAGTTGTTGACCAACGATGAATTTGTCTTCTGTTTTTTCACCACCATCAAGAAGTGCTACATATTTAAGGATTTTTTCTTCTTCGGCTTTACCTAACATATCAAGCTGACCAATGTTTAAGAGAGCATACGCTTTCCAGATTTTAATGATTTCTATACGAAGAGCATCACTAACAGATGAAATATTTTCAGGTGCAGGAAGTTTTTCCATAGCACGAATAATAAGAGGAACAAGTTCGTTTCTATCTGCATTAGCACTGCTTAGTGTTCCAGCTTCTAAACAAGCTTCATAAGCTTTCCAAGCATTTTTCCAAGAATCCCTGCCAAGTTGCTCAGCTGCCCATGCAAGACCAACACCTGTTGCATCATCTCCATTATCGCCATCTACTTTTGATAAATCAAGAAAATCTGTACTATTGCCTTTTGTTTCAAATACTTGTCTGTAATCTTCAATCAAATCAAGAACATGTTGAATTTCACGATAATCTGCCCAGTCAGGGTCTTCTATATATTTATCAATTTCATCAAAGATAATTCTTGAAATTTCAAGTTCTTCATTATAATAAGTTTTTATATTTGAACCCGTGTTTGCTGTTTCGTTTCCTAAAGCATTTGGGTCATAAGGACCACCATTTTCATCATAAAAGAAAACATTATCAATATAGAAACTTTTTTCAAGACTGTCAGAACTTGCCCCATCAAAAGCAAAGCCTACTGAATACAAGTCGTCCAGGGCTTTATATGCATTGGCTCTACTTGCTTCGTTAATAGTGCCATCAGCATTAAACGTAACTCTATTGGGGTCTTCTTCATTCGGTTTTTTATATTTACCTGAATCAACTGACAATGCAGGCATAAGACCAAGCGTAGGATACTGGTTGCCATCAAGATAGGTGTTTTCTCCACCATCTTCATCTGTACCCCATGTTGCAATAAAAGTATTCTTCTTTCTCCAGATAAAATCTTTATTTACCTTGTATACACGTTCTTGCAACAACAAAGCGTCTGTAACGGGTGTTCCTGCATAGTCTGCAACTTGATTTGTTCCTAAGAAATCGCGAATATTCTGAACTGTCTGTGCCCTCAATGTTACTTTTTCTGCATCGCTTGGCTCTGTACCACCATTGTCATCAGTACCATTGTTGTAATAAGCAAGAAGACCATTTCCATCGCCAACCTTTTTGTTCGTAGCAACGAGGAAATTTTGGTTAGTCGCCGTAATTATAGCATCCGTTTCAGAACACATAAATTCCAATGGAATACGAACATAACCTTTGAAATTGCCAAGGTCGGCGGTACCGTTATTAAGCATTACTTTATCCCAGCCACCGTCTTCACGTTGAACATAAATATATGGGGCTGCGCCAGTATATGTTGAAGTTGCTGTGCCTTTTGTTGAATAAACGATGTCACCCATAAATCCGGTTTCATCCTCAACTGTTGAGCCATCACCCCAACCTATAACTTTCTTTTGTTGTGTGCGAAGTCTGAATGAAACACCAGTAAGTTCAACACCTGTCAAATCCATCCAATACCAAACTTCGTCAGCGTTTGAGAAATCCCAAGTTTCACGAGATATTGTTGTATCAAATGTCTGGTCACCACTTGGCTGAGTATTCATAATAAATCTGAGCGCTGATGTGTCACCAATATTGTCAGTAAGGTCTTCTGTTCCTGTTTCAGCAGTTACACCCATATACAAAAGAGCATTACCTGTAACTTTTGTGTTTGTGTCACCATCGCCATTTTTGTCAAATGTTGCCATTTCGCGAACCGCTGTATCACTGGTTGAAAAATAATGAAAATTTTCAGGGTCAAGACCAATTGCCGGAATATTTGAAACAGTTGTATACATTGACTGTGAGAACCAGTTTTCGTTATCAACTGCTGTGATTGTTACACTGTAGCGATTGTTCTCAAAATCAACTGTACCAATGTCGGCTGCCTTGAAAGTTGCTGATGTTCCTGTTACTTTAATTGTATCAAGAACATTCTTTTGGTGAACCGCATTCTTTGCACCCATATCAACAAGTTCAAGAATATAGAAAGCGATAGGGATGTCATCTCTTGCAGCTTTTTCAGCATCTGTAACCACGCCGTCCGCAATTTCAGCCTTGTACTCAGCGTAAGAAGCGCCTAATGTAGCTGCCGGGAATTTTACCTGAATGTTCCCGTCCTCATCAAGCCATGCATCTGCACCTTTTTTAATAGCGTCCTCACTAAAAGATGGCGCAGGGTCATAGGAGCCGGGAATTATTTCCGCGCCCACCATCATAAGCGGAACTGATGTAATAATCATTACAACCGCTAAAATGACTGCTATGCACTTTTTGGAAGTTAATTTTTTCTTCATAATCTTCTTCCTTTCTGTTCTTTTATCTATATAAAGTAAGTTATTTTACAATAAGGTCTGTTTTTACAACAAAATTGTTAAGTGGTGTTCTTGCCTGGTCAAATGAATATGGCTGTTGATGAACTATCGCCTTATATTCACCTGCTTCAAGTGAGCGTGAAATGTTAAATCTTGAAACTGAATAACCCGGTTGAACAAGTCCTGACTGATAAAGCTTTTCGTCACTTTCATCAATAATACCGTTTTCGTTATTATCAAGATAGATTGTAAATACAACAAAACAAATATCTTTATTCTTTTCAGAGTTTGAAAGAATGAAGTTCTGCTCAACCTGACCTGCTTTGAAGTTAATCTGGGCAATACCATTCATAGTAACATTCTTTGAACCCATATCTTCAACCTTTTCAGGTAAGTCAAGTTCACCCAAGCCCTGTTGCTGATTAACATCCAGAAGATTTGGACCAGTTGTAGTTGGTTCAGGTTCACCGCTTGAATCAATTACATAAGCAAGACCTGCAATCAAACCAACAAGAGCAATAAGCCCTAAAATTATCAACGCGATTATTGCAAGAAGATTATCCTTTTTAACTGCAATAAATGAGCCATTTTCAAGTTCAATATATCCAACAGTTTTGTATCTTGCAGAAGATATTGGTTTGTAAACGATTTCTTCAATATCATTTGATACGATTGAACCGATTTCGTCTTTTCCACAAGCCACCTGACCAACTACACGGATACCACCGTCAGGGTAAAGTGCTTTCATTTCTTTTACGGTATAACAACCGATTTCAAAGCCTGTATCTTTATTGTAATATGACTCTGTATAGTCATTACCTTTTTTGATGTTAAATACTGCCAAAACAGTACCCTCCTAAAAAATTAGATAGTTATAGATAATATTCCTATTCTAGATACTACATTTTACCTCATAACATCATTACTTGTCAAGTAGATTTTAACAAAATATGAACGGAAAAACCTTTGAAATTATCGTCTTTTATCAACAAAATATATTGCTTTTGTTGTCTTTTTCGTCTATTTTCTTTATTTTTAATTATATAATAAACATTTTTCGCAAATATGTTTGTTTTTTATAATTCAAAAATTTTTTGCATAAAAATAAGGCAGAAACCGAAGCTTCTGCCCTATTATTTATTATTTTTCGCAATTAATCCTTTTGGGTTAGTTCTGTAAGAGATGTTGCAAGACCTGCAAGTCCCTGAATTTCTGACGGAATAATAATCTTTGTAGCCTGACCGTCAGCTGCTTTTTCAAATGACTCAAGTGCTTTGATACTGATAAACTCTTTGCTTGGATTTACCTTGTTAATCATATCAATACCTGCTGCGGTTGCTTCCTGAATCTTAAGGATTGCTGCTGCCTCGCCTTCTGCTTCACGGATTTTTGACTCTTTAATAGCGTCTGCGCGAAGAATTGCAGATTCTTTTTCACCTTCAGCAACAAGGATTGCTGCTTTCTTTTCACCTTCAGCCTGCAAAATCTTTTCACGGCGTTCACGTTCAGCTTTCATCTGCTTT
>CALBKQ010000119.1 GCA_937895645.1 uncultured Clostridia bacterium | reverse complement strand
TATTGAATTGCTTTTTAAGGTCAACCCAATGCCAATCCATATCAACAGTTGCGATTGTAAGAGGAATATCACGGCGGAAAAATTCGCCCATCAAATCTTCGTACTCTTTTTGTGTATATGCACGATAACGGCTCCACCAGTTACCTAATGTATAACGAGGTACAAGTGGTGGCATACCTGTAATTTTATAAAAGTTGTTGATACCTGCAACATAATCTTTTCCATATACAAAAACATAGATATCTTTTGTTCCATCTTCTCGTGATGAGAGTGTACCATCATCATTAAGAAGTAATGTTTTACTGTCGTCATAAGTTGACACGCCATCAGTTGAGATAATACCGTCATCAAGTTCTTTTGGTCCATAAGTCTGGTCAAGAGTGCGGGTTGTACCCTTAAGATTATTGGAAGAATTATATGTAAGTTTATTACCGTCAAAAACTGCATACTTAAAACTGCCTGTGTGACTATTTACATATATTTCTGCCTTATCTGTTTTTACAGTTAAAGTATCAGCATTTTCTTCAGTTACAAAATCCACTTTGCCGAAATCTCTGTACCAGATACTTTGTGATGGTAAATCTGTAAATTTACCATTAGCTGAAAACTCAACACGAATCATTGTAGCAGTAAGTACTGCTACGCGTACATTATTGCTAAGAATAATATTGTCATCATTGGCTTTTGCATCGGTTTTTGCTAAAAGTACTTTGTTTAATTCTGACATATCCCTATTCCCCTATATTTCATTGAAATTGAGTGCTTTTGACATTACTTT
This sequence comes from uncultured Clostridia bacterium, assembly GCA_937895645.1. Classification (GTDB taxonomy): domain Bacteria; phylum Bacillota; class Clostridia; order Oscillospirales; family Acutalibacteraceae; genus Fimenecus. The sequence continues at coordinate 344 of CALBKQ010000119.1, read as the reverse complement.
CAAGTCGCTCACTTTATCTGTAAGTATTACCTCTGCATTTTCAAGCACAGTACAATACTCGTCACCATCATAAACTGAACAAGCAAGATTGCCGTTAACATAAAGTTTTACAAGTCCGTTAGGCTCACAGATAACTGAAATTTTATCATTTTCATTAAGTTTAACATCACTACGATTTGTTTTATTGTTAAACCTTAACGCACCGTATCCCTCACGGTTGCTAACATTAATAACATCGCCTATACTTAACAACACACCGTTTTCTGCATTATTCACTGTGCACTGCACTGTGAAATCTCTACCACAAGGTATTTTATTGTCTTCACAGATAAATTCCGGATAAT
>CALBKQ010000118.1 GCA_937895645.1 uncultured Clostridia bacterium | reverse complement strand
AAATGCAAAAAATGTGCTTATTGAAAAATCATCAGTTGAATGGGGTAACATCTGCGACGATTACAACAAAGCAATCGACGCCGAAAACGCACCAAACCTTGAACTCATAAGATTTACAGGCACAGATGCACAATAAAAAGCAAAAATTAACCCGACCGTTACAGTCGGGTTTTTATTATGAAAAATTAGACCAATATGGAGTTTCATATTCTAAAGAATAATACCAATACGGATTTTCTTCATACTTTTCTTGTAAGGATTCGGTGTATACAAAAGTGCCATCTTCACGAAGAACACCTATTCTTTCGGTAAATGGTGAATTATCATATCTTATGCGAATATCAAACCAATCACCATATTCTTCGGTGGTAACATATTTCGAAATATCTTCACGATTATTCTTTATAGTGATTATTTCACTTATTTTTTCTTCATCTGTTATACAAATGAAATTTCCACCATAACGCTCATACACAACAATATCTGTTATATTATGTGTTTCAATTGTGGGCATTGTAAAATCAAAATCCTCTGAAATAAACCATTCTTCATAAGAATCGCCACAAGCATAAATCATTGATGGCTTTGTTATAGAATCTTTCGCATAAATGTAGTACGCTTCTTTTTCTATGCTGTATTCTTGCCCATCTGGAAGGTTGGGAAGAAATTCAATACAATTACTCAAATCAACTCTTTGTAAATCCAAAGAATAAGGTTCCATACTTCTTGGAAATCGCTGTGAAACAAACTCTCCTTCATCAAGAATATCTTTATAATATTGACTTATATAATTATCACAAGAATAATATGTTGTACCATTATATTCAAGTTCATCTATGTGTGTTTCGTCATTAATGGTAAACTCTACAACTTGTATTTTTTCGACTTCTTCTACATCTTTTTCATAAAAGCCTATTCCCACGCAACCTAAAACAATTGCACATACAATAGTTATTGCTGAAAGCACTTTGGTTATCTTATCTTCACCTTTCCACTTTCTGTAAACTCCTTTTGTGAAACCTTTGATTGCAGAAACTATGCAAATAATAACAAGTCCAAAGAAAAGAGTCGCCGAAGCTATAAGAAATACAGAATATAGTCCAAAAAAATCAAATCCTTGACGAATAAACCCAACCGGTATATAAGATATCGCCATTATTAAAGGAAATACAAATTTTATTTTAACTTTCAATAATCCTACAAAAATACAAATTATCACACACAATAAAATTGCATAACCTAAAAAATCAATTGGCAATCCAAAAATTGCAAACAAGTAATTTATCAATATAGAAACAAAACAAACCACAGCAAAGATTATTTTTTCCACTTTTTGTCTGTTGTTTTCTGCCTCTTTCATTGTGTTAAGTATTGCCTCATCACTTTTAAGCACTAATTCTTCTGGACTTAATCTTTCACCAGCAAGCAATTCATTAACAGTTACTCCAAGTGTTTTTGCAAGAGGTGCGAGAAAAACTATATCAGGAAATCCTTTGCCCGTTTCCCAACGGGAAATTGCTTTATCTGTGCAGTTAAGAGATTCGGCAAGTTCTTTTTGAGTAAGACCTTTTTCACTTCGCAAACTTTTAATAAATTCGCCTGTTTTAAAACTATCCATTTTCTGCACTCCTTTCACTTGAAATAATAACTTATTTTTATTGCTTTTTCAACCTATGTAGCGTAGAGTTGTTGATATATAAGGAAAATCCCCCTCACCTGAGGGGGATTTTATATTTGTTTTAATTATCTAAACCACTCATAAATATTAGGAACAAATGAACCTAAAATATATGGTGTTGCGAATGCAAAAAGGATTGAAGTAATAAGTGTGATACCCCATTTTTCAAGTCTTGCACCTACAAAGAAGATTGCATAAAATGGTGCAACAAGAATTTTTGAAATCACATTTTTACCTTTTCCGAAGAAGTTCTCTTTAACCATCATTACATCTTCAATCTGTGGGAACAGATTTGTCAAAAGTGAAATGCCAAGATAAAGGCAAACCCAAGAGAACCAGTCGTTATATCTTCCAAGATAAATAACAGTTGTAGCTCCATGACAAAGTGTTAAAAATCCTAAAACAAGATTAAAGAAAAACGGAATAAAGCAAACATCAAAACTTGGACCTTTTCTTTTAATCAATTCGTGGTCAATGTGACCAAGCATTTCGTTAAATTGAACTGCTCTTGCGTCATCAACAAGAACTTTGGATGCACGACAACTCATATGTTCAAAAAATGAGTGAAGCATTGCACCGGGGAGCGTCAATGTTTTTACAATTATATAAATTATACTCATAATAAATCATAACCTCCGCTCTGTGCTAATTCCTGCAATGTAACTTTACCGGCTTTATAATCTTTCACATCTTGTGTGAAACCTGATTCAGCCTCGCCATATTCTTTAATTTCTTCTTCAAGTATTTTATATGTTTCTGTGTCTCCTGTTTCAAGGGCTCACATTGCGTACATATCTCTTACCTGAACTGAAATTGAATAAGTTTCTGACTGATATGAATAACACTCTTTTGCAGAAGCGTAAGCACTCTTATAATCATTAAGCATAATGTAATTAAGTGTTTTCTGCATTGAAAGAATATAACCTATCTGTGCAACCATATCACTTCCGTCAGGAATTTTTGAAAGCATATTAAGACCACTGATACAAGTGTCAACGCCCTTCTGATAATCCTTGTCACGATAACGGTAAAGCATTGACTTCACCATATAATAGTCTATATTTTCTTTGTTTGCCTCTTTAATACTTGGCAAAAGCGCCTCTGCCTTATCGTATTCACCAATACCAACATAAGTTGCCGCAAGTAATGGGTTTACAAGAACTGAAATATAGTCTGATTTTTCTGCTGCACTTGAAAGGAAACCCGTAATGATTTTACCGTCTTTTTCAAGATATTGCGCTGCTGAATATTTATACATTTCAATCCACGCGTCATCACAAATGTAAACGTCTTCTTTGCCTGTAGGTGTAAAACCTTCTTCACCCTCAAGGTGATATGCAGTTCCTTTTACGTAAATCTTTTTACCTGAAAGGGCATCAAGTGCCTTAATTATTTCATCATAGTTGTTGTCAGAAATATCATTGTACTGTGAAACAATATCCTGAATTACAAGAACAGTTGCCTGCATTCCCATAATTTCTTCTTCAATTTCTGCTATGTCTTTATACATTGGCATTTTCTTTGCAAAGTCTGAAAAATAATCCCCAGTGTCAGAAAGCACAGAATCCATATCAAGCATACGGTAATTAAGAAGAACTCTCTTTTTGTAAACATTAAGGAATACGCCTTCATCTTCTTCGGCAATTACTTCAAGTGCTTTGTTGAATTTCTGATTTGCAGTGAAAAGATTACCTTCATTAAATGCTTTTTCAGCCTCAAAAGTATGAGAGAAAACAGGCACATTTACTATGAAGCAAACAATGGCTGCAAGAGTTACAAAAAGTGTTACTATTGCTGCTGTTGCACCTTTCCAATCATAAGGGTATTTTTCAAGAATTGCCTCACATTCTGAGCAGAAAGGACTGTTAGGATTTTTCTCAGTTCCCCTTGCTCTTTCGCCACAGCATTCGCAAAGCTGGTCTTCTGTAAGTTCTTCTACAGGCTTGGTTTCTCCCATTGTAACTTTGTAGCCTTCAACCTCATACGCTTCAACAGTTTCAGTATTTTCGGATTCTTCTATTGTCTTGTCAAGTTCTTCTTTGAAGATTCGTGCAAGTTCTTCCATCTCTGCACGATAATCACTTGACTGATTGTTAAGTTTGTTTTTATCGCTCAACTTTATTCCTCCCTACCGCAACATTTTTTATATTTTTTACCACTGCCGCATGGGCAAGGGTCGTTTCTGCCTATTTTTTCGCCTTTTTTAACGGGACGCTTTTTATCGCTACCGTCATCAGCACCACTTGTTGCAGTAATTTTTGCTGCCTGTTCACGCTTAATATCTTCTTCACTCTTAAGACGGAATGTAAGAAGTGTAATAACTGTACCTTCACGGATAAGAGCGTTCATTTCGTCGAACATATCATAACTTTCCATACGGAATGCAACAACAGGGTCTTGCTGAGCATAGGAACGAAGATAAATTCCTCGTTTAAGTTCTTCCATAGCGTCAATGTGGTCCATCCAACGCATATCAACGTTATGAAGAAGAACTTTTCTTTCAAGCTCTGCCATAATCTTTTCGCCGTATTCTGCATACTTGCTATCATATATTTCCATAGCTTTTGTATAGAAATAATCTTTGAACTCGGCATTTGTATTGTACTCCCCTGCAATATCTTTATCTGCAAGGAACTGAAGTTTCTTGATAAGTCCGTTAATATTCCAGTCTTTTGCTTCGTTTGATGCAGGGCAATAGAAATCAACTGTTTCGTCAACATAACCCTCTATCATTTTAAGTATTGCAGCGTGAATGTCAAAACCATCGAGAATCTGATTACGCTGGTCATAAACTTTCTTTCTCTGCTCATTCATAACGTCGTCAAAACGGATAACATTACGACGCATAGCATAATGGTTGCCCTCAACCTTTTTCTGTGCACTTTCGATAGTGTTTGTAAAAATTTTTGCCTCAACAGGAATATCACCCATACTCTTGAATGTATCAAGAATTGTGTAGAAACGGTCACCTGCAAAAAGGCGTAAAAGTTCGTCTTCTGCTGATAAGAAGAACTTACTTTGACCATTGTCACCCTGACGGCCTGCTCGACCACGTAACTGATTATCAATTCTTCGTGACTCGTGTCGTTCTGTACCTATAATGTAAAGGCCACCTGCTTCACGCACTTTTTCCTGTTCGTCACGAAGTTCTGCTTTGTACTTATTTTCAAGGTCACGGTAAACTTTTCTTGCCTCAAGAATATCTGTATTATCAGTTTCTGCAAAACCTGTTGCCTCTGCAATAAGTTCGTCAGAATAATCCATTCTTCGCATTTCTGCACGAGCCATAAATTCAGGGTTACCACCCAAGATAATGTCAGTACCACGACCAGCCATATTTGTAGCAATTGTTACTGCACCGAATTTACCTGCCTGTGCAACAATTTCAGCTTCTTTATCGTGATATTTAGCATTAAGCACATTATGTGGAATACCCGCTTTACGAAGTGCCTTGCTTAAAAGTTCGCTCTTTTCAATGTTAGTTGTACCAACGAGTACTGGCTGACCTTTTTTGTTACACTCTAAAATCTGTTCGATAATTGCTTTGTATTTTGCGAGTTCAGTTTTATAAAGAACATCATCCTCGTCAACTCTGACCATTGGCTTGTTTGTTGGGATTTCAATAACGTCAAGGCTGTAAATTTCCTGAAACTCTGTACTTTCAGTCATAGCAGTACCGGTCATACCTGAAAGTTTAGAGTAAAGACGGAAATAGTTCTGGAATGTAATTGTTGCAAGAGTTTTTGACTCACGCTCAACTTTCACATTCTCTTTTGCTTCAATAGCCTGATGAAGACCGTCAGAATAACGGCGACCAATCATTATACGACCTGTAAACTCGTCAACAATTAATACCTGACCATCTTTTACAACATAGTCAACATCACGCTTCATAACACCAATTGCTTTAAGAGCAATATCAATATGGTGCTGAATTGTAAGATTTTCAACATCTGCAAGGTTTTCAAGACCAAAGAATTTTTCTGCCTTCTTGATACCGTTCTGTGTAAGTGACGCTGTTTTTGCTTTTTCGTCAACAATAAAGTCGTCATCCTCACCTGCAATATTTTCAATGCCCTGTTTTGAGTCGATTTCTTTAACTTTGCACATTTTAAGGCGCTTTACAAAATCATTTGCAATTTTGTAAAGGTCTGTTGACTTATCACCCATACCAGAAATGATAAGTGGTGTTCTCGCCTCATCTATAAGGATTGAGTCAACTTCGTCAACTACTGCAAAGTTGTGGCCACGCTGTACTCTTTGTTCAGCGTAAATAACCATATTGTCACGAAGATAGTCAAAGCCCATCTCGTTATTTGTACCATAAGTAATATCACAAGCATAGGCATCGCGTCTTTGTTCACCATCTAAATCATGGACGATAAGACCTACTGAAAGTCCCAAGAAACGATAAAGTTTGCCCATCCATTCAGAGTCACGGCGAGCAAGATAATCGTTGACAGTAACAATGTGCACACCTTTACCTGTAAGTGCGTTAAGATATGCAGGTAATGTAGCAACAAGAGTTTTACCTTCACCTGTTCTCATTTCGGCAATTCGTCCTTGGTGAAGAACAATACCACCAATAATCTGCACAGGGAAATGACGCATATTAAGAACACGTGCTGATGCCTCACGACAAGTTGCAAATGCCTCAGGCAAAATATCATCAAGAGTTTCACCATTTTTAAGACGCTCTTTGAATTCAGGCGTTTTTGCCTGAAGTTCAGCGTCAGTAAGTTTCTTGTATGCTTCTTCAAGTTCGAGAACTTTTTTCTGTATTGGGATTATTCTTTTAACCTCGCGTGAGGAATAATCGCCAAAGAGTTTTTTGAATAAAGACATTTTTATATCTATCCTTTCAAGGATTTAATCCAATTTGCAATATTTTCACATATATACCCATTATGTTAGTACGATTATACCACATATATTCAGAAAAATCATTAACTTTTTGTGAAATTTTAAGTATTTTCCCTTGATTTACCTACAATTTTTTGGTATTCTTATAATGTATAATAGTTTTCGGTCACGATATACGAAAAAATCTCTTAAGGAGGAACGAAAAATGACTGATTCAAGAACACTTGCCTACATAAATATGTATGCAGTTCTCGGCACATTGGAAAATCTTTGTGAACTTGACGACAAAGCAAAAGAAATTATTTCTACTATTGAAAAACCAATTTCAGTTGCTTTTGACGTTAAGAATGGTCCAAGTGCTACACTTACATTCTCTAAAAACGGTTGCCGTATGGATGATGGCGTAAACGCTGATTGCGACATCAAAATTCCTGTTGCTAACTGTGACAAGTTCAACGGAATTATTGACGGTAAGGTAACACCAATCCCAACAAAAGGTCTTACAAAGGTTAACTTCCTTCTCAAAACCTTTACAGCCCTTACTGACAGACTTACAGAAGTTATGAGACCTTCAGAAGAAGCTCTTAAAGATGCTGATTTCTTCAAGCTCAACACTCTCTGCACATTCTACACAGTATCAGTTGCTCTTTCACAGATTGGTAATCAGGATGCTATCGGTAAATTCAGTGCATCAAACATTGTTGACGGTGATATCCAGATTGGCATTACAAACGAAGTTTATGCAACAATCCGTGTTAAAGACCATCATATGATTACTATTAAACAAGCAGCTGACAAACCTCGTGCAATTATGGAATTCTGTGATATTCCTCTTGCAAATGCACTTTTCGCAGGTACAGTTAACTCAATCGACCATGTTGGTAACGGTAACATCACAATCCGTGGTCTTATCTCAATGGTTGACAATGTAAACCGTATTCTTGACAGAGTTGCTCTCTATTTAGCATAAGGAGGTAAATGGTAATGAGTAAATTCCCAACATTTGATACCACAAAAAGCCGTGAAATG
>CALBKQ010000117.1 GCA_937895645.1 uncultured Clostridia bacterium | reverse complement strand
GACCTCGTGGCGGTATCATTCGTTGCAAAGACGAAGAATTTGGTATGCAGTTTAACAAGGCAATCTTCCCTGGTACACAGGGTGGTCCTTTAATGCACGTTATCGCAGGTAAAGCAGTTTGCTTTGGTGAGGCATTAAGTGATGATTTCAAAAATTACCAGCAAAGAGTAATTGATAATGCAAAAGCATTGGCAGATGGTCTTACAAAGCGCGGAATTAACTTGGTTTCAGGCGGTACTGATAATCACCTTATGCTTGTTGACCTTCGTTCAGTTGGTATTACAGGTAAAGAGCTTGAACACAGACTTGATGAGGTTCACATTACTGCAAATAAAAATGCTATTCCAAACGACCCTGAAAAGCCATTCGTAACAAGTGGTGTCCGTCTTGGCACTCCTGCAGTTACAACAAGAGGTCTGGGAGTAGAAGATATGGACAAAATTGCAGAATTTATCTATCTTTGTGCTACTGATTTTGAAAATCAGAAAGAATATATCACAAACGGTGTAGCAGAAATCTGCAAGAAATATCCACTTTACGAATAATCACAAAAAAATCCCCACTGCATAGAATGTTAAAAATGCAGTGGGGGATTATAATGAGATTTACTAAAATGTATGGGGCGGGAAATGACTATATTTACATTGACTGCTTTATAGAAAATGTCCAGAATCCAGAAGATTTATCAAAGATATTAAGTGAAAAACATTTTTCTATCGGTGCAGATGGCATAGTTCTTATAAAACCGTCACCTATAGCCGATTGTTTTATGGATATTTATAATGCAGATGGCTCTCGTGCGAAAATGTGTGGCAATGCAATCCGTTGTGTTGCAAAATACATATATGACAATAAATTTCAAAAACGGGTTATTAAAATTGACACTTTAAGTGGCATAAAATTTGTTGAGATTTATACTGAAAATGGGTTTGCAACGGGTGGCAAGGTGAATATGGGTAAACCCGTGTTCAATGGCCGTCAAATCCCTACACGATACGGTGACAGTATTGTAAAAAATAAAATTCTTAATATTGAAAATACTGATTATGAAATAACTTGCGTAAGTATGGGCAATCCCCATTGTGTAGTTTTTCATAATAATATACATAAATTAAACCTTGAAAAACTTGGTCCGCTTTTTGAAAATCACGAAATGTTTCCAGAAAGAATAAACACGGAATTTGTCCAGATTATGGATAAAAATAATCTTAAAATGCGTGTGTGGGAGCGTGGCAGTGGTGAAACCCTGGCTTGTGGCACAGGAGCTTGTGCTGTGGCGGTTGCGTCGGTAGTCAACGGTTTTTGCGAGAAAGACAAAGACATTAAAATCCACGCAAAAGGCGGAGTTTTAACAGTAAAATGGCATAAAAACGATAATGTCTATTTAAGTGGAAATGCAGTCAAAGTTTTTGACGGTGAAATATAAAAAAATCCATTGTTGGAGGGACAATTATGAAAATAAATGAAAACTTTTTGAAAATCCAGAGTTCATACCTTTTCTCAAACATTGCGAAAAAGGTAAAGGCTTATACTGCGGCTAACCCCGACAAACAGATTATCCGTCTTGGTATCGGTGATGTTACTCGCCCACTTGCAGACGCTTGTATCGAGGCTATGCATAAAGCAGTTGACGAAATGGCAGACGAAAAAACATTTATGGGTTATCCACCAGAGTATGGCCACGATTGGCTTCTCAATGCAATCAACGACAATGACTACAAAAAGTATGGCGTAGAGCTTGACAATAGCGAAATCTTTGTATCAGATGGTGCAAAGAGTGACTGTGGTAATATCGGCGATATTTTCTCAACTGATAATAAAGTTGCAGTTTGTGACCCTGTTTACCCTGTTTATGTTGATACAAATGTTATGAGTGGTCGTTCAGGTGATAAAACTGAAAACGGCTGGACAAATATTTATTATATGCCTTGCCTTGCAGAAAATAACTTTTTACCTGAACTTCCAAAAGAAAAAGTGGATATTATTTATCTGTGCTTTCCAAACAACCCAACGGGTATGGCAGCAACAAGAGACGAACTCAAAAAATGGGTTGACTATGCAAATGAAAACGGCGCAGTAATCCTTTTTGACTCTGCTTATGAGGCGTTTATCACAGAAGACGATGTTCCACATTCAATCTATGAAATCGAGGGAGCAAAGAGCTGTGCAATCGAGTTCAGAAGTTTTTCAAAAACTGCAGGCTTTACAGGTGTTCGTTGCGGTTATACAGTAGTTCCACACGACATTAAGGTTGACGGTGTTGAACTTAATGCTCTCTGGGCAAGACGCCAAGCAACAAAGTTTAACGGTGTTTCATATATTACACAAAGAGCTGCTGAGGCTTGTTATAGTGAAGAAGGCAAAAAGCAAATCCGCGAAATTATTGCATATTATCAGAACAATGCAAAGATTATCTATAACGGACTTAAAGAGTGC
>CALBKQ010000116.1 GCA_937895645.1 uncultured Clostridia bacterium | reverse complement strand
GAATTGGAACTTCGATTGTTTTACCTGCTGTATTTGCGATAAGACCACGCATACCAGCAAGCTGACGAAGCTGAGCCTTAGAACCACGGGCACCAGAGTCAACCATCATATAGATTGGGTTATACTCGCCAAGACTTTCAAGAATACCTGAAGAAACAGCGTTTGTTGTTTCTTCCCATACCTTGATAACTGCTCTTGAACGTTCATCTGCACTATAAAGACCCATATTGTAGTAGTTGGTGATAACATCAACCTGCTCTTCAGCAGCTGCAAGAAGGTCTTTTTTGCTTTCAGGAATTTTAGCATCGCAAACAGCAACTGTAATACCACTACGTGTTGAATACTTAAAGCCCTGTGCCTTAATCTTATCAAGCATTTCAGCAGCGATTGTTACGCCGTGAACTTTAATACATTTATCAATGATTTTACCGAGGCCACCTTTTTTAACAAGAAAGTCAACCTCAAGCTTGAATGCGTTTTCTGGGTCAGTTCTGTCAACAAAGCCTAAATCCTGAGGAATTGGATTGTTGAAAATAACGCGACCAAGAGTTGTAGGAACAAGTTTTGTAACCATCTCACCGTTAACTTCTTTAGTCATACGGATTTTGATTTTTGCGTGAAGTGTAATGTCGCCTTCATCATAAGCCATTGTTGCTTCGTCAACATCACGGAACACTTTGCCCTCACCAGGTTCACCATCTTTAACCATTGTAAGATAGTATGAACCAAGAATCATATCCTGTGTAGGAACTGCAACTGGTTTACCGTCTGATGGTTTAAGAAGGTTGTTAGCAGCAAGCATAAGAAGTCTTGCTTCTGCCTGAGCTTCTGCTGAAAGTGGTACGTGAACAGCCATCTGGTCACCGTCGAAGTCAGCGTTGAACGCTGTACAAACGAGTGGGTGAAGTTTGATTGCACGACCTTCAACAAGAACAGGTTCGAATGCCTGAATACCGAGTCTGTGAAGTGTAGGAGCACGGTTAAGCATTACAGGATGGTCTTTGATTACTTTTTCAAGTGCATCCCAAACCTCTGTCTTTGCACGTTCTACCATCTTCTTTGCAGACTTCATATTGCTTGAAAGTCCATTTTCAACAAGGTTCTTCATTACAAATGGCTTAAAGAGTTCAAGTGCCATTTCTTTTGGAAGACCACACTGATAAAGTTTAAGTTCAGGACCAACAACGATAACTGAACGACCTGAATAGTCAACACGTTTACCGAGAAGGTTCTGACGGAAACGACCCTGTTTACCTTTAAGCATATCTGAAAGAGATTTGAGTGCTCTGTTGTTAGGACCTGTAACAGGTCTGCCACGACGGCCATTGTCGATAAGAGCATCAACTGCTTCCTGAAGCATTCTCTTTTCATTTCTTACGATAATTTCAGGAGCATTAAGCTCAAGAAGTCTCTTAAGACGGTTATTTCTGTTAATAACACGTCTGTAAAGGTCATTAAGGTCAGATGTTGCAAAACGACCACCGTCAAGCTGTACCATAGGACGAATATCTGGTGGAATAACAGGAATAACGTCCATAATCATCCATTCAGGACGATTGCCTGATTGTTTGAATGCTTTTGCAACTTCAAGACGTTTAAGAAGTCTTGTCTTTTTCTGGCCTGTAGCACCGTCAAGTTCTTCACGAAGCTGTTTGCAGAGTTCATCAACATCAACTTCACTAAGAAGTTCTTTGATAGCCTCAGCGCCCATACCTGCTTTGAACTCATCGTCATACTTTTCAACCATATCAAGATACTCTTTGTCGCTGAGTATCTGATTTTTTGTAAGTTCTGTGTCGCCTGGGTCAATAACAATGTACTTTGCAAAGTAAAGTACTTTTTCAAGGTCACGAGGTGAAACGTCAAGAATAAGACCCATTCTTGAAGGAATACCCTTAAAGTACCAGATGTGTGAAACAGGGGCAACAAGTTCAATATGGCCCATTCTTTCACGACGTACTTCTTTCTTAGTAACCTCTACGCCACATTTTTCACAAACCTTACCTTTATAACGAATTTTCTTGTATTTACCACAATGACATTCAAGGTCTTTCTGTGGTCCGAAAATTCTTTCACAGTACAAACCATCTTTTTCTGGTTTAAGTGTACGGTAATTTATTGTTTCGGGCTTTTTAACCTCACCGTATGACCATTCTCTAATCTGGTCAGGAGAGGCAAGACCGATTTTTATTGCTTCAAATGGTTTTTTATCCATTAAATTCAGCCCTTCTTCCTTTATCTATATGAAATAGGTGTAGTCAATCAATAGTTCTCTTCGTCAAAATCGTCATCATCGCCGAAGTCAAATGATGATGTCATCTCTTTGTAGAAATCAGAATCATCATCTTCATCCATACCTGTTCCGTCTTCGTTTTCAAGAACATAACCGTCGTTATAAGTAACGTCGTTTACTTCTTCAAACTCAATGTCTGTGTCTGGAGCAGGAACGTAATCGAATTCGTCATTATCGAATCCGTTCTTGATGTCGATTTCTTCACCGTCTTCATCAAGTACATGAACATCAAGAGCAAGTGCCTGAAGTTCCTTGATGAGAACTTTGAATGACTCTGGAATTCCGGGTTTCGGAATATTAAGGCCTTTAACGATAGCCTCATAAGTCTTTCTTCTACCTGTAAGGTCGTCAGACTTAACTG
>CALBKQ010000115.1 GCA_937895645.1 uncultured Clostridia bacterium | reverse complement strand
TTCAGCGAGCTTATCGCAGAAGCTGGAACGACTATGCAATGTCACTTAATCAGTTCACTAATGAATATGAAGGCGCAGCAAAAAGAATCTGTTCCCTTCTTGACACTTCTTTTGCCAAAGGTGTTGCAGTTGTTGTAAACAACCCTATGGAATATGAACGCACAAGCGTTGTTACTGTTAAAATACCTGCAAAACTTTGCGGTAAAAATGTTACAGTTTATGATGCAGATGGCAAGGAATACCCCGCACAGATTAATGATGTGCAATTCGGTATTGCAACAATCCTTATGAATGTTACTGTACCACCTATGGGTTACAAAGTTTTCGATTTAAGGATGAAAAAATGCTCTGTTAAGTCAAAACTTTCTGCATCAATTAACGAACTTCAGAATGAAAAATATATTGTAAAAATTAACGGCAACGGTGATATTTCTTCAATTCTTGATAAGGATTTGAAAGTTGAACTTCTTAAAAATCCTATTACAACGGGCATTTTTGACTACAACGGTAGTAAAGACTGGCCTGCATGGGAATTGAACTTTGACGAATTAAACCGTGAGCCACAACATACTACAAAAATAAAGACAATCAAAGTTATTGAAAACGGTCCTTGCAGAGTTGCACTCAAGATTGTAAAAACCTACAAAGACAGTACATTTACATCTGTTGTTGCGTTAAGTCGTGGTGGAGAAGTTGTTGAAGTTTATACTGAAACAGAATGGCGTAGTAAGCGCCACCTTGCAAAAGAAATTTTCCCACTTACTGCAAGTAACCCTGTTGCTACTTATGATTTAGGACTTGGTGCAATAAAGCGTGGCAATATGAACGACAAACTCTTTGAAGTACCTGCACAGAAATGGGCAGATATAACTGACAGCAGTAAAGAGTTTGGTGTTTCAATTATCAGTGAATGTAAATATGGTTGGGATAAGTTTGACGACAATACACTTCGTCTGACTTTAATGCACACACCACTTAAAAACTACCGAGTTGACAGTATGCAGTCAATGATGGAACTAGGTCTTAACCGTTATTCTTATGCGATTTTCTCACATAAAGGCGTAGTTTCACACAATACACAAACAGCGGCACGAAACTTTGTAATGCCTATGGCAACTTTTGTATGTTCAAACCACGAAGGTGCACTTGGCAGTGAATACTCATTCGGTAGTCTTTCTGGCAACGCTGTAATCCGTGCAATCAAAAAAGCAGAAAACAGTGACGAAATTATTATTCGTATTAACGAAAGTGAAAAGAAAGAGCAAAAGGACGTTACTCTTTCACTTAATAGTGAGATTTTATCTGCACGTAAAATTTATGCATCAGAAGAACACATTGATGATATTTCACTTGTTGACGGCAAACTCGTATTCGACTTAAAACCTTACGAAATAAAGTCATTTGCACTTAAAATCAAGAAAGCAGACAAGAAATCCACAACTGAAAAAGTTGAAATTGTCAACAACATCAACGCATTCTCAACAAATTCAAAACCTATGGGAACTTTACCTGTTATAAACAAGACAATCCCACAGGAAATCACACCAGAAAGACTTATTTCAGGTGGTATTCCTTTTGAGATTTCAAACAAGTCCATGCTTTGTGGCGGGCAGTCATTATTACTTCCTACCGGAACAAAAAAAGTTCACTTGCTTATGGCTTCACTTAATGGTGATAAATTTGTTAAATTGGGAGACCATGCATATAAAGTAAATGACATTCGTGAATATTTTGCAGGTTGGGATTTGTACGACTTCAAAGAGGTTGCATTCACAAAAGACGGTAAATTAGGTTATGAATTTACACATTCACATACTGAAAATGGTGACGCACAATGTGAGCAGTTATTCTTCTGGAATGTAGAAGTATTTGTAAATGATAACCGACTTACATTACCAGTTGACCGTGATGTTTTAATTCTTGCAGTTACTGCTGATATGGACTCAACCGAATGTGCACTTGCTTGTGACTTATATGACAAAATTAAAGACCGTAAGTTTACATACAAAGAAAATCTTAAAGAAAAAATTACATATCTTAACTGCAAAAACTCATATTTACTTAATGACAAAGGTGGCGCACTTCGTCACAGAAATAAGGGAAGGAGAAAATAACCATGACAGAAAATAAAGGCGACATCCGTTATGTAGGTGTCAAAGAAACCGTTATATATGGTATTGCAAACGCCGGTCAATGCTTCGGCTACAATATTATTGCAGGCAGTTATCTTTCACTTTTCTTTGTAAAGATTTTTGGTATTCCGTCAGAAATAGTTGGTACTATGATGCTTATTTTAGGCCTTTGGGATACCTTTAATGACCCGCTTATGGGGTCAATTATTGACAGAACAAGAACCCGTTATGGTAAACTTCGTCCTTACCTTTTTATTGTTCCCATTCCTTTGGGACTTGCAACAATCATGCTTTTTGCAGGTCCTGAAATCCTTGGCGACAAAGCAGAGCTCACCGCAAAAGTAATTTATATGTTTATTACATATTTTATATGGGAACTTTTCTACACATTAGGTGATGTTCCGTTCTGGGGTATGAGTGCCGCAATCAGCCCTTCTCCTTCTGACAGAACAAGAGTAATTTCTTCTGCTCGTTTTGTTTCAGGTCTTCTTGGAGGTATTTCTACACCGATTCTTACTGTTCTTATGGACTTAAGCAATAACGGTGTTATTCCACTTTCACTTTCACAAGTTTTCTTGCTTATGGCTATCATCTCAGGAACATTTGGTATGGCTCTTTTCTCACTTTCAGGTATCTGCACAAAAGAAAGAGTTGTGCAAACTATTAAAGAGCCAAGTATTCTTGACGGATTTAAGGCACTTGTAAAAAATAAGCCTTTGCTTTTAATTGTTATCGGTAATGTTCTTGCTGCAGTAAGTGGTATTGGTGGATTCTTCCAGGCATACTACTATTCAGAAGTTGTGCAAATGAACTCACTTACAATTATTATTTCACTCCCTGGTACAATTCTTGGCTTTATTACATATCTTCTTATTCCAAAGGTTAAAAAGAAATTTGATAACAGGCAAATTATCTTCCTTAACGGATTTGTAAGACTTGTGTGTGGCGTTGTTGTATTTCTTGTAGGCATGAAGTGCTTTACAAATCTTTGGGTTGTTGTACCACTTCTTATGATACAAAATTTCCTCTTCAGTTTCTTCAACACAATCAACATGGTTATTCCAACTGAAATGATTGGTGACACAATTGACTATATGGAATGGAAAACTGGCGAAAGAAACGAAGGTGTTTCGTTCTCAGTTCTTACATTCGTTGGTAAGCTTACCGGCTCAATTTCAGGTGCTCTCGGTGGCTGGCTTCTTCCTATAATCGGTCTTACCTTTGTTCCAATCAGTGCAACTGAAACAATGACCGTAAAGGCTTATGAGCAGACTGATTTCTATATCTGGGCTATGTTTACCCTTGCCCCTGCTATTTTAGGTCTTCTTCCACTTATTCCATATCTCTGGTATGACCTTACTGGTGATAAACTCAAAAAAGTCCGTGAAGATATGGCAGAACGCAGAGTAAAACTTTCAGCAGAAGTTTCAGGAGGTGCAGAAAATGAGTAATTGTCCTAAATGTAATGAAAAACTTTCACCTTTTTATATGAAACAAAATTGTCCTAAATGCAATACTAATCTTGTATATTACGACCTTGATAACAGATTACAGGCAGACCACGAAAAAGCTATGCGTGAGCAAGAAGCAGTTAACAGAGTGCTTAACAATATTAAAGTTTCTGCGTTTGGCGGTAAAGAGCAAATTACAAGATTTGTGCTTATGTTCTCTCCGCTTTTGTGGATGTGCTTGCCAATGTATTCACAGCTTAATACCGAAACATTTGAAGTTACTAACATATCTTTGATTACACTCATTAAATCAATTATTGCCACAGTCGGTAATGATGATAGCGGTGCTATGACTTTTGATATGTGGTTATCAGATAAAGCGTATTTCGGCATACTTCTTTTAATTGCTTGTATCATAGTGTTTTCATTAGCAGACATTATTTCTTCGCTGTTTTCAATAGGTAAAAACGCATTAAAGCGTAATATGGTTTTCCATATAATAAATTTTGTCGTGGTCTTTGGTGTATCAATTCTGCCAATTATAGGCGAAAATGGTATAAATTCTTCAATTGGTGTGCGTTTTATTTTTATTTCATACTTAATAGTGGGCTCATATCACAAAATAATTGATAAAAAACTTAATAAAGAATAAGAAAAAGGGGCAAAAATTGTCCCTTTTTTATTGCATTTTTTGAAAATTATGGTAAAATAAAATTTCAAAAGTATATGACGAGGTGCGAAAAATGATTATTCATATTTTTAACAACGCTGAAGAAATCGGCAAAGCAGTTGCTAATTTAATTATTGAACAAGTTAACGAAAAACCAGATTCAGTTTTAGGCTTCGCTACAGGTGCGTCACCTGTACCTACATATAAAAGTCTTATTAAAGCATACAATAAAGGC
>CALBKQ010000114.1 GCA_937895645.1 uncultured Clostridia bacterium | reverse complement strand
TCCAGCATATTATTAACCTCTGCGGTGTAAATATCGTCATTCACAATATGTGGATTTGTAGCATAAACACAAACTGCCTTTGATGCGTCAAGGGGTGAGCCACCACCAATGCCAACAACAAAATCTGCACCCATTTCTCTTGCTACACAGCCGCCCTCATAGCAGGTGACAGTAAGTGGATTTTCAGTAATCTTATCAAACACGGCGTATTCAATATTCAGTTCATTAAAAATCTGGGTTAAATCGTCAAGAGCACCTGACTTTTTAGCAGATGACGCACCTGTAACAATCAAACACTTTTTGCCCAGGTCAGAAAAAATGTTTTTATTATTCTGTAAAGCGTTTTTGCCGCCAATAACATTCACAGGCATATAAAAACTGAAATCGTAAGTCAAAACAAATCCTCTTTTCATTGTTATTTTTATAACGTTAATTTATTAACATTTTATCATATTGCATACTACTATTGCAATATATTTTCCTATTGAATTGAACCTAAAAATATTGTATTATATTATAGTATAGATATAGTAGGTGGTGAGAATGTGGAAAAACTGAAAAAATCATTACCCATTCTTGCCCTCTTGCTTATTGTTGTGATTTTTGTAATGTCCCTTTTCGGTAGTGAAGTGAAAGTTGCAACTGTTACAGGTTTTTCAATGGGCAGTCCAGTAAATGTGACAATTTACGACGAAAAAAATGGCGAAGATTATTGCAATCAAGTAATTGACAGAATAAAATATGTTGATGAAAACTTTTTATCACACACAAACCCTAAATCTGCTGTCTATAAACTTAACAATGGTGAAACTGCCCAAAGTGAATGGTTTGCCGAATATCTTAACTCTTGTTTTGATTTGAGTGTGAAAAGTAAAAAATTCACACTTTTTAGTGGTGAGTTCAAAGATTTATGGAAAATCGAAAATGGTGGATATATTCCAACAAATGACGAACTTGCAAAAGTACTTGAAAATCACGAAAATTCATTGATAGCCATTGATGACGATAATAACCAGATTTCGATTGGTACAGGTAAACTTGATTTAGGTGCATTAGGCAAAGGTACTGCTTGTGATGAGGCATTGGAAACTCTTAAAAATCAAAATGTAAAAAATGCACTTGTGACAGTTGGCGGAACAGTTGGTGTTATTGGCTCACCTGACGGTAAGAATGGTTTCAGCATTGGTGTGCGAAATCCATTCGGTAATCAGAACGATTATTTTGCAGTTCTAAGTATTACAGATTGTTTCATTTCAACATCAGGTGACTATGAAAAGTTCTTTGAGAAAGATGGGGTAAGATATTCCCACCTTTTTGATGCTACAACAGGTAAACCTGTGCAGAATGACCTTTCATCTGTGACAGTAGTTGCAGAAAACGGAATGTTAAGTGACTTTTTATCAACAGTTATCTATATTGAGGGTGTTGAAAAGGGTGTTAAGATTGCAGAAGATTTTGATGCTTCTGTAATAATCGTAAAAAAAGATAAATCTGTTTTTGTTTCAGAAGAGTTACAGGATAAGTTCGCATTAAAAGATAGCAGTTTCACGATTTCGGTGATTAAATGAAAAAACTTATAACTAAAAAAGATTTTATATTGGTAATTATTGTGCTTGTTGTGGGTTTTGCAGGTCTTGTTCTTGTGAACTCAGCTGATAAGGGCAAAACTGCCACAATAAAAGTTGATGGTGAAGTGGTTGAAACAATTTCACTTGATGGTGAAAATGATACTTTTACATATAATGATGTTATGATTTGTCTTGAAGATGGTGAAATTTTTGTTAAGGCAAGTAAATGCGCTGATAAAGTTTGTTTGCGAAGTGGTAGAATTTCAAAATCTGGTGAGGGTATAATTTGTGCGCCTAACAGAGTTTCAATAGAAATTGACGGTAAGAGTGACTTGCCTGACGCAATGACGGGGTGAGTGTTATGAGAAATGAAAAGATTAAAAGAATTACATTTACCGCGCTTATGACAACTTTTGCAGTTGTGTTGTCATTCGTTGAAAGTCTTTTGCCAAGTGCATATTTTATGCCACCGGGCAGTAAACTTGGACTTTCAAATATACCCGTAATGTTTTCTGCATCAAAGCTAAGTGTTAAAGAAACTTTGCTTATAGTTTTTGCAAAATCAGTTTTTGTTTTTATCACACGTGGTGCTACTGCGTTTTTTATGAGCCTTGCAGGTGGATTTTTAAGTGCATTATGTATGCTTATAATGTTGCGAAAAGCAACGGACTTTGGATATGTGGGCATTGGAGTCTTATCTGCAATCTGTCATAACATAGGACAACTCACAGTTTCTTTTTTCTTGGTGCAAAGCAGTGCGATTATAGGATATGCACCAATAATGCTTATAACAGCAGTAATTACAGGATTTTTAACAGGCACTATATTGCGTTTAGCAATGCCTTATTTTTCTAGATTATTTTCTTTTAAGGAGATGGGAAAGTGAAGCCATTAAAAATTAAAGTGGAAGGACTACTTAAAGCGGTTAAGAAAGGTCGTGGCGGTGTCAATATTGCTCACCATAAAAACACTGCCGGCATGCGTGTTATAAGAATTCCTACACCGCCATTTGTTGTGATTTCTATGTCGCAGGGTATTGGGGCACCTTGCACACCAACTGTAAAAGTAGGCGACTATGTAAAACTTGGTCAACTTATAGGTGATAGTGACGCATATATCAGTGCACCGATTTACGCATCAGTTTCAGGTACAGTTACTGAAATTAAAGATGTTAAACTTTCAACAGGTGTTGTTTCAAAGGCAGTTGTTATTGAAAGTGATGGTCTTATGACGCCTGACGAATTTACACCACCTGTGGTAACAGACGCAAAAAGTCTTGTTGACGCAGTCCGCAAGTCAGGACTTGTAGGTCTTGGTGGTGCAGGTTTTCCTGCTCACGTTAAGCTTAATCTTCCACAAGAGGCAAAAATTGATACTCTTATTATCAATGCAGCTGAATGTGAACCGTATATTACAGTTGACTATCGTGAGTGCGTAGAAAACAGTGTTAATATTATGCGTGGCGTTAATGCAGTCAGCAAATATCTTCATATTGACAATGTTATTATTGCAGTTGAAGATAATAAACCTATTGCACTTCAAATCCTTAAAGAAATTGCAGACAGTGCTACTGAGGGCGAAAAAGTTAAGGTTATGGCACTTAAATCACGCTATCCTCAGGGTGCAGAAAAAATGATTATTCAGTCTGCAACGGGCAGAAAAATGCCACCAGGAAAACTCCCATCTGATGTTGGTTGTGTTGTAATGAACGTGGCAAGTATTGCCTTTGTTGGTCGTTATGTTGCAACGGGTAAACCACTTGTAAGTCGTAGTATGACCATTGATGGTTCTGCAATCAAAACACCTAAAAATGTTCGTGTGCCCATTGGTACAATGATGGATTACATAGTGGATTATTGTGGTGGTTTTACAGAAGAACCTGAAAAAATTGTTTGTGGTGGTCCTATGATGGGCTCTGCAATTACAAATATCAATTATCCTGTGCTTAAAGGCAACAATGCTTTACTTGCTTTTAAGAAAGGTGACTTGAGCATTAAAAAAGAAACAGATTGTATTCGTTGTGGCCGTTGTGCAGCAGCGTGTCCGCTTAATCTTGTTCCTACAAATATTGAAAAGTTTACTAAAATCCAAGATATTGAAAAACTTAAACACTCAGGTGCTATGGTGTGTATGGAATGTGGGTCTTGTGCATACAGTTGCCCTGCAGGTAAGCCTTTGGTTCAGCATATGAGACTTGCAAAGGCTACAATTCGAGAGAAGGAGGCTAAAAAATGAGTGAAATAACTAAAAAACTTGTTGTAAGTGCGTCGCCACATTTCCGTGCAGCAGATACTACAACAAAAATTATGCTTGACGTTATAATAGCTATGATTCCTGCTCTTGTAGCGGCAGTGATTCTTTTTGGCGTACGTTCACTTGTTCTTACTGTGGTTTCCGTAATCTCTTGTGTTGTATTTGAATATCTTTCACGAAAAGTTATGAAAAGACATAACACAATCGGGGATTTGAGTGCGGTTGTAACAGGTATGCTTTTAGCGTTTAATCTTCCATCAACAATGCCTGTATGGATGGTAATTATCGGTGCGTTTGTATCAATTGTAATCGCAAAACAGTTCTTTGGTGGTATCGGTAACAACTTTGTAAACCCTGCGCTTATCGGACGAATTGTTCTTATGGCATCATATCCTACACAAATCGGTAATTTCGAAGCACCATTTGCCTACAAAACGGTTGATGCGGTAACAACTGCAACTCCACTTGCGCAGATGACAGGCGTTTATTCTGCTGAAAATCTTGGTACAGCCATTGACAGCGCAAATCTTCCGTCACTTTTAGATATGTTCCTCGGAGTGAAAGGTGGTTGTCTTGGTGAAGTTTGCGTACTTGCGCTGATTCTCGGATTCATTTATCTTGTAATCCGTAAAGTGATTTCGCCTGTTATTCCACTTGTGTATATGGGTACGGTTGCAGTAGCAATGCTCATAGCTGGTAAAGGCAACTTCGAATTTGTGGCATATCAGCTTATGGCAGGGGG
>CALBKQ010000113.1 GCA_937895645.1 uncultured Clostridia bacterium | reverse complement strand
AATTTGGAAAATTTTTCAGAGGATGTTTTTAATGGAAAAATACAGAAATATTGTGACTTCTGCAAAGGCAGTTGTTGTTTTCAAAAACATATTAAATGATAAAGGAATATCTGCTCTCATTAACTTGTTGGATTGTGACAGCAATAATGAAAATGAGTTTTTGAAATATTATTCAGATTTTGTTTCTGCCCTTTATGAAAAGACAGACGATTTATGTGAATACATAAACGAACTTTTACAGAATGATGAAAACATATATGTAAAACAATCTGCAAAAGGTGATGTATCCCTTTTCGTGCAGAATACAGTAGAAAATGAGCTCCTGTTTTTTGAAGGACTTTCAAAGGTAACGTGTAATGATTTGAAACCTATATATAATAGTATAGCGTTACCAGAATGGGAAAATAGTAACATCTCTGTTAAAGATGAATACGAAAAGAAAATTTCTATAATAAGAACAACTGGTTATGGAATTTATGCAACTCATAGAATGTTCTTATATAAAGATAACGAAATTATTCCCGTTAAATACCCTGACCCGCAACGTCTTTCACAGATGAGTGGTTATGAGCTGGAAAGACAAAAGGTTATTGACAATACAATGGCATTGCTTCAAGGTAAGCCTTGTAACAACGTACTTTTATATGGTGATGCTGGAAGTGGTAAGAGCAGTACAATTAAAGCCATTGTAAATGAATACTGGGAAATGGGACTTCGCCTTATTGAAATTAAGAAAAATCAGTTGTATTCGTTACCTGATGTTATTGAAGAATTGGCTGATAACCCACTTAAATTTATTATTTTTATAGACGATTTAAGCTTTTCAACAAACGACAATGATTTTGGTGCATTAAAAGCAATTCTTGAGGGTGGCGTTGCAGGAAAAACTGATAACCTTGCAATTTACGCTACAAGTAACCGTAGAAATCTTGTAAAAGAGAATTTTAGTGACCGTAACGGTGATGATGTTCACCTTCAGGACACGATTCAGGAGATTATGAGTTTGTCTGCACGATTTGGATTGAAAATTACTTTCTCAAAACCTGACAAAGATTTGTATTTATCTATTGTGGAAAATCTTTCTATGCAGTATAATATAAGTA
>CALBKQ010000112.1 GCA_937895645.1 uncultured Clostridia bacterium | reverse complement strand
CGGTGCGAGTTAGTTTCTTTATAAAATATTTCTGCAGGGTCACTTGAAAGAGATTTTGAAAATTCTGAAAATGCCTCTGAAATATAACAAGCACGAGGAACAGAAATAGAGAATTTCTGCTTTTTAGGTGAACCTTTTTTGTAAAAATTTTCAACCTGGTCAATCTGGTTAAGAAGCTCTTTTGCATGGCTTATAAACTCCTCACCCTCAGGAGTTAGTGTCACACCTTTTGCAGTGCGTTCAAAAATAGCTATTCCTAAATCACTCTCAAGTTCTTTAATAGAACGGCTGATATTTGGAGTTGCAACCAACAAGGTTTCAGAAGCTTTATTAAGCGAGCCCACCTTTGCAACCTCAACTGCATATTTCATATGTAAAATGTTCATAATATAAGTTCACCTCTTCAAAAGATGTAAGACGGTTTTCTAAACTATTGATTGATAAAATAATTATACAATATGAATTTACAAAAATCAATTTAATTAAAGTATTTGCTTCGCAATTTTAAAAGGTGTTCACGACCATTAGGACCTTAAATATGTTTTTCAATTATTATGTATATTAAAAATAAAATGTGTAAATTAGACTCATAATTGTTGTAAAAGCAAAACTGACTCCGCTTAAAAAACGGAATCAGTTTATTCTTAAAAATCATATTCAATACCATAGGGGTATTTTGCACTGTCATTACAAGTTTTACAGTTACTCTTATATTGAGTTTTCTCTATTCTCTTTATCTGCATCTTTTTTTAAGAATTTATCTGCAATTAACAAATTCCATATTGACTTGAACTCGTGGATTGCAAACTTTGGATTTAAGCCTTTCATCATCAATTCATTGTTTTTCTTAATCGGTTTAAAGAAAAATCCAAGCACAAAGTTCATTAAAAACTGTGTTGCAAATGCCGCGGTAGCAGCGCCACAAGCACCAAATTGTGGAATTAATATAACATTGGCGATTACATTGACTACAACGCCAAAGAGATTGATTCTCCATAGGTATTTTTGTTTATCTTCTGCTAATAACCAGATGTTTCTTATTGTTCCCATAAATGAGAACGCACAGAACCACACAATAATTCTGAACACGGGTGTCGCAGGCAAAAACTCACTACCATATAAAACATAAATTATAAGCTTTGCGAACACGGTGAACGCTATACTTTGTGCAAGCGTTAAATATATAATGATACTGTAAAGACCCGAAATATTTTTTTCGTAACTTGCCTCAGACTCTTTTTTTGCAGTTAATATAAGAGGTCTGTACGAATCCATTATAGCTGTATAAACAAATTGTAATACTGACGCACTTGTTAATGCCGATGTGTAAAATCCTGTTTCCTCGTGACCTGAAAGATTTGAAAGCATTATTACGCCCACATTCTGAAAGACCATAACCAACAAGGATGCCACAATGTAATATTTACTGCGGCTTAAAAGTTTTTTTGCAGTATCTTTTGAAAAGCGGAATTTTTGTCCGCCTAATTTGAAATAAATGAATAGCAATGAAAAACCTACTATTCCATATTCTATTGAATGAGAAATCGCAAACCAATAAACGCTTTTTTCGGTCATCAATAAAAAGATTTTATAAACTGAAACACAAAAATAAGATATCAGCATTACGACCGAAGAATATTTTGATAAAAGCTTATATTGAAACCAGTATTGTGACATCTCAAGCACAACAAACAAAAGCATTAAACTGTAAAGAACGCAAACAAAAATTGTTATCTTTTCACCTGCATTTGCAACAGAAACAAAGGTGAAAACACAAATCATAGAAATCAAAGATGCAATAAAATTAAGAGTAAGTGAAGTTCCTAAAATTTCTCCCTCTTTTTTAGGGTTATCAATCAACTCTCTTACTAAAGTAGCATCAAAACCTAATTTTACAATTGGCAACGCAAAAGAAACAACGGACGAAGCATAGTTTATAAGCCCATAATTAGATGGGCCTAAATATCTTGCACAAATGATGCCAACAAGGAACTGCAACACCGATTGCGCAATTTTGCATACAATAATCCATTTGGCATTATTAAATACTTGTTTAGTTTTCATGCCAAACGCTCCTTACTTCACTCCGTCTAAAATGTTTCTTTATATGTTATAAATTTTACTACTTTTCTCTCAAATCATCCCCAGCCAGAATTACAGGCTGAGGATGATTTATTATATGTTATACAACTGCGCGTCCGTACTCATCGAAGGTATAATTCATTCCTACTGATAATCCGTTAGTTTCCCAAACATAATATGTACCGTTTCTCTTGAGAAGTCCACCACCGGTTATAAAATAGTAGTAACCGTCAATATAATTCAAGCCGAGTTTTCCGGGCTTTCCGTTCTCGTAATAATAAAT
>CALBKQ010000111.1 GCA_937895645.1 uncultured Clostridia bacterium | reverse complement strand
CCTCGGCGAACTTAAAGTCGATTTCGTGCTGACCCTCTGCACATTCGTGGTGAGATGCCTCAATTTCATAATCCATCTGCTGAAGTGCAATACAGATGTCATTTCTACATTGTTCACCATCATCTGCAGGTCCGATATCAAAATAGCCCACTGCATCATTAGTTTTTGTTGTTGCTCTGCCTTTTTCATCAAGTTTGAAAAGGAAAAATTCACATTCAGGACCAACATTGATAGAATAACCCATATCTGCTGCTTCTTTGATTACTGAACGAAGCACATAACGCGGGTCACCTTCAAATGGAGTTTCTTTATCAGCACCGTAAACATCACAGATTACACGTGCAGTACCCTCTTTCCAAGGAAGGATTGTAAATGTATCAAGGTCAGGTTTTAAGTACATATCTGACTCGTCAATACGAACAAATCCTTCTATTGAAGAACCATCAAACATCTGGCCCTCTGTAAGTACTTTTTCGAACATATTTTCAGTAATTGCAATGTTTTTCATCTGACCGAAAATGTCAGTAAACTGCAAACGTAAAAATTTAATGTTTTTTTCTTTAGTTATGCTAAGAATATCTTCAACTGTATAGCTCATGGGATTTACCACCTTTCAAATGTGAATATCAGTACATATATACCCATTTTAACTATATTATTATACCATTGTTTTTTTATATGTCAATAAAAATGGCGAGAGTTAAACCCTCGCCATAATGTATAAATATTAAATTACATAAGTGAAAGATAAAGTTCTTTAATTTCTGCAACACTTGTATCTCTTGGATTACCTGGACGACAAGCATCGTCAAAAGCAGACTGTGAAAGGAAGTCAATATCTTCTGCCTTAACAATTTCTTTAAGGTCTGTTGGAATACCAACGTCAACTGAAAGCTGTTTAACAGCGTCGATTGCAGCCTTTCTTGCATCTTCAAGGCTCATAGCGTCAACGCCTTCTACACCCATAGCTTTTGCAATATCTCTGTACTTTTCACCTGTTGCAGGTGCGTTATATTCCATAACTGTTGGAAGAATAATTGCATTTGCAACACCGTGTGGTGTGTCATAAAGAGCGCCAAGAGGATGAGCCATTGAGTGAACAATACCAAGGCCTACGTTACTAAAGCCCATACCTGCAACATATTGACCGAGAGCCATACCCTCTCTGCCTTCGTCTGTATTTTCAACTGCACCACGAAGTGAACGTGCGATAATTTCAATAGCTTTGATATGGAACATATCTGAAAGTTCCCAAGCACCTTTTGTGATGTAGCCTTCAATAGCGTGTGTAAGAGCGTCCATACCTGTTGCTGCTGTAAGGCCCTTTGGCATTGATGCCATCATATCAGGGTCAACTACTGCTACTACTGGAATATCATGAACGTCAACGCAAACCATTTTTCTGTCTTTTTCTGCATCAGTAATAACGTAGTTAATTGTAACTTCTGCTGCTGTACCTGCTGTTGTTGGAACTGCAA
>CALBKQ010000110.1 GCA_937895645.1 uncultured Clostridia bacterium | reverse complement strand
TTGGTTTTACAGGTGCAGACCTTGAAAATCTTCTTAATGAAGCAGCACTTCTTGCAGCAAAACGCAAGAAACTTGCAATTACAATGGACGAAATTGAAGAAGCAACAATGAAAGTTGTTGTGGGTAGTGAAAAAAAATCACGAAAGATTTCTGAAAAAGACAAGAAAATTACTGCTTATCATGAGGCTGGTCATGCAATCTCATCATATTATCTTGAAAATCAGGACCCTGTTACTCATATTTCAATTGTTCCTCGTGGAATGGCAGCAGGCTTTACGCTTTATACACCTGAAAAAGATAATGCACATATGCTCAAATCTCGTATGCTTGATGATATAGTTTCGCTTCTCGGTGGTCGCGTTGCTGAGCAGATTATATTTAATGATATTTCAACAGGTGCATCAAATGACATTCAACGCGCATCTGAAATATCAAGAAATATGATTACAAAATATGGTATGAGTGAAAAACTTGGCCCTATTGCATTCGGCTCAGGCAATGACGAAGTATTTCTCGGTAAAGATTATAACCATATGAGAAATTATTCTGAAAATATTGCCGCAGTAATCGATGAAGAAGTTGAAAGAATTATCAGTGAGGCTTATAAGAGAACAGAAAAAATCCTTACAGAGCATATTGACCAACTTCATATTGTTGCTGAAGCACTTATTAAACTTGAGAAAATTGATAAAGACCAGTTCGAGTCACTTATGACAACAGGTCAGTTACCACAAGAGCCTGTTAAAGAAGAAATAGTTGAAACTGTACAAAATACAGAAGTAATCGGAGAAACTGTTGAAGAAAATACTGTTATAGAAACAGAAACAATCAACGAAACAACAGAAACTTCAGATAATGCGTAAAACTGCATAAATAAATAAAGCAACAGAGTAGTATTTCTGTTGCTTTTTTTATTAAATATAGATTGATTTTTTCTATTAAATAGTATAAAATATTTAGTAAACAGTTTCACGCATTAAAGCGTTGCAACAAATAGCAAATTCTTGGAGTGAATGAGAATGAAACTCAATGGTTCAGAAATTTTAACTGAAGTTTTAGTAGAGCAGGGGGTTGACACCGTTTTTGGTTATCCGGGTGGTGCAGTCCTTAATATTTATGATGCTCTTTATAAATATAGTGATAAGATTAAACACATTTTGTCAGCACACGAACAAGGAGCATCTCACGCCGCAGATGGTTATGCCCGTGCTACAGGTAAAACAGGTGTGTGTATCGCAACAAGTGGCCCTGGTGCTACTAACTTGGTAACTGGTATCGCAACGGCTTATATGGATAGTGTTCCAATGGTTGTAATCACAGGTAACGTTGGTAAAGGTCTTATCGGTCGTGATGCCTTTCAGGAAGTTTATATTACAGGTATTACAATGCCTATAACAAAGCATAATTTTATGGTGCAGGATGTAAATGAACTTGCTGACACAATTCGTGAAGCGTTTCGTATTGCAAACACAGGCAGAAAAGGCCCTGTTCTTATTGATATTACAAAAGATGTAACTGCTGCAGTTACTGAATTTGAGCCAAAAGAAAAAATCGTTATTAAAGACGAAACAGTTATCAACATTGATGAACTTAAAACGGTTGCAGATATTATTAACAAGGCTAAAAAACCTGTTGTAATGTTTGGTGGCGGTGTTGTTTCTTCAAATGCATCTGATTTAGCACTTGAGCTTGTAGAAAAGGCAAATATTCCATCTTGTCATACTCTTATGTCAGCAGGTGTAATTGGCTATAATAATCCACTTAACCTTGGACTTTTAGGTATGCATGGTAGCTATACAACAAACAAAGCGGTTGATGAGTCAGATGTGCTTATTGCAATCGGTACTCGTTTCTCTGACCGTGTTGCTCTTGATACAAATAATTTTGCAAAGAAAGCAACAATTATTCAGATTGATATTGACCTTAGTGAAATCAATAAAAATGTGGCAGTTGACCATTATTTAATCGGTGATGTTAAAACAGTTCTTGAAAATCTTTTACCGCTTATCAATAAAAATGACAGAAGTGACTGGCTTGAAGTTATTGATGGTTACAAAGCAGTTGATTATAAACCACAGGACGATGATTCACAGATTTTGCCACACCAGTTAATTGGTGCAATCTGCGATATGGCAGGGGAAGATACTGTTGTTGTTACTGACGTTGGTCAGCATCAGATGTGGGCTGCGCAGTACGTTCACCACGTCAATCCACGAGGATTTTTAACAAGTGGTGGCTTGGGTACAATGGGCTACGGTTATGGTGCTGCAATCGGTGCAAAAGCCGCATTGGGTGACAGTAAAAAGGTTGTTCACATTACAGGTGATGGCTCATTCCATATGAATCTTAACGAGGCTTGTACTGCAGTAAGCTATGAACTACCTGTTATTACAGTTATTATGAATAACCAAGTTTTAGGTATGGTTCGTCAGTGGCAGCGTTGCTTCTATGGTAAGCGTTTTTCACAAACTGACCCACACCGCAAAACAGATTTTGTAAAACTTGCAGAGGGTTTTGGTGCTAAGGGTTATTCTGTTACAACTATTGCAGAGTTCAAAACTGTATTTGCAGAAGCACTTAAAGTAAACGGACCGGTTTGGATTGAATGTGCAATCGATAAAGACGAACGCGTGTTGCCAATGATTCCGGCAGGAAAAACAGTTAACGATATTATGATGGGCGACTGCAAAACTTGCCCAATGGACTGCGAAAACAAAAAATAGAACTAAATGTCATTCTGAGCGTAGCGAAGAATCTCAAAAAACAATACATATGGTAGGGCGGGGTCTTGACCCCGCCTATTTTTCTGCCTCCCTTGTTAAA
>CALBKQ010000109.1 GCA_937895645.1 uncultured Clostridia bacterium | reverse complement strand
TTGGTGATGGTGCTCTTACCGGTGGTATGGCTTACGAGGCACTTAATAATGCAGGTCGTTCAGGCACGCGACTTATTGTAATCCTCAATGACAATGAAATGTCAATTTCTGAAAATGTTGGCTCAATGGCTCGTTATCTTGCTGTTGTCCGTTCAAAACCTGAATACAATAAGTTGAAAGCAAAAACTGAGAGCACATTGAATAAAATCCCTTTAATTGGTTCGGGAATTGCTCGTTTTGTGTCAAAAATTAAATCAGATATTAAATCAACTATGTATGAAAGTACATTTTTTGAAGATTTAGGATTTAAGTATATGGGACCTATTGACGGTCATAATCTTGAACATTTATGCGAGGCACTTGATAGTGCAAAACTTGTAAATGCCCCTGTGTTGTTACATATCAGCACTATAAAAGGTAAGGGCTATGATTTTGCGGAAAAATCCCCAAGTACTTATCATGGAATTTCAAAATTTAATGTTGAAACAGGTGAGCCTGTATCAAGCGGTGCTAATTTTTCATCAGTATTCGGTGATGAATTGTGTACATTGGCAACTGAAAATAATAAGGTATGTGCTATTACTGCTGCAATGGCGTTAGGTACAGGACTTAAAGATTTCTCAGAAAAATTTGCTGACAGGTTTTATGATGTTGGTATTGCAGAAGAACATGCAGTTACTTTCGCATCGGGTCTTGCTAAAGGTGGAATGATACCTGTTGTTGCACTTTACTCAACTTTCTTGCAAAGAGCTTATGACCAATTGGTACACGACGGTACATTGCAAGAACAAAAAGTAATTATTGGTGTTGACCGTGCAGGTTTTGTTGGCGAAGATGGTGTTACACATCAGGGATTACTTGATGTTTCACTCATCAACAGCATACCTAACGCTACAATGTATTCACCATTTACTTTTGAAGTATTGAGAAAAGATTTAAGAAACGCTGTAAATAATGCATCAAATTTAACTGTCGTTCGTTATCCTCGTGGTGGTGAAATTTCAATACCAAGTACTTATATAATAACAGATAGTGATTTTGACTATTTTGATAATAGTAGTTCTAAACTTATCGTTTCTTACGGTAGGGTTACCGCTGAAGTAACAAATGCAGTTGAACAGTTAAAGCGTAATGGCGTTAATATTTCAATAGTTTCGTTAAACAAAATCAAACCAATTAACAGCAAGGTATATGATATTTCATTAGGTTTTAACGAAATATACTTTTATGAAGAATCAATCCGTTCTGGTAGCATTGGTCAGAGTTTTGCAGATGTTCTTTTTGAAAAAAGTTATAACGGAAAATATGAACATATTGCAGTTGATGATTCTTTTGTACCACATGCAACTGTTAAATCATTATTAAAAAAATACAAATTAGATACTGATAGTATTATAGAAAAAT
This sequence comes from uncultured Clostridia bacterium, assembly GCA_937895645.1. Classification (GTDB taxonomy): domain Bacteria; phylum Bacillota; class Clostridia; order Oscillospirales; family Acutalibacteraceae; genus Fimenecus. Next base: position 3,867 of record CALBKQ010000109.1, on the reverse strand, counting down.
TCTCGGAGTAAAAATATGGCTGAAAAGAAAAGACTGGATACTGTTGTAGTCGATTTAGGTTTTGCTGAAACTCGTTCAAAAGCGTCTGCAATTATAATGTCTGGTGAAATTTATGTAAACGGACAAAAAGAAACTAAATCTGGTTACGCAGTAAAAGATACTGATAAAATTGAATTTAAGGGCAAAAAAATGCCTTTTGTCAGCCGTGGTGGGTATAAACTTGAAAAGGCAATGAAAACATTTCCTATAAGCCTTCAGGATTGTATTTGTATGGATATCGGTGCATCTACCGGTGGTTTTACTGATTGTATGCTTCAATGTGGTGCAAGTAAAGTTTATGCTATTGATGTTGGTTATGGCCAACTTGCATGGAAGCTTCGTACCGACGAAAGAGTAGTAAATCTTGAAAGAACAAATTTTAGATATCTTACTAAAGAAGTCGTAAGTGATAAAATTGATTTTGCAAGTATTGATGTGTCTTTTATATCTCTTAAAAAGATTTTGCCTGTTCTTTTCGACTTTTTGAAAGAAAAAGGCAAAACCGTTGCACTTATCAAACCACAATTTGAAGCAGGAAAAGACAAAGTAGGTAAAAAAGGTGTTGTTAGAGATATAAATACTCACAAAGAAGTGATTTCTGGGATTGTCGACTTTGCATTTGAAACAGGATTCTCGGTTTTAGGGCTTGATTTTTCACCAATCCGTGGACCTGAAGGCAATATTGAATATCTTATCTTTCTTTCAAAAGATAACGAAAAACAATTACTTGTTGATAATGTGAAAATTGATGAAATTGCAGAAAAATCCCATACTGAATTGAGTGGTGAATAATTTGAAAGTCGGTATTATACCAAATTTTACAAGAGAAAAAGCACTTGATGTTACTAAAAATACAATTACCGAACTTGAAAAACTGAATATAGATTATTATTTTGATATTAATTCAAAAAACGATTTTATTCTTAGTGTTAATGAAAATTTTTTTATTGATAATATTTTTGAATTTGTTGATGTAATAATAGCAATTGGCGGAGACGGTTCATTTATTCACACTGCAAAGCAATCAGCAGTCCATAAAAAGCCGGTACTTTGCATAAATGCAGGTAATTTAGCCTTTTTAGCAGGACTTGAAGGTAATGAACTGAATTTAATTGAAAAGCTGATTACAGGGGATTATTCAACAGATAAGCGTATGATGCTTAATGTTACAATTAAAGATAATAATAGTGAGCAGTTATTAGGTTATTGCCTTAATGATGTTGCTATTGCAAGAGGAAATGAAATAAGACTTGTTGATTTGGATGTTTTCTGTAATAACAGAAAAATCAACAATTACCGTGCTGATGGTGTGGTTGTTTCAACTCCAACAGGCTCAACTGCTTATTCATGGTCTGCAGGAGGACCTGTAATCGACCCTGATTTGCAATGTATTATGCTGACACCAATTTGTACACATTCACCGTTAAATCGTTCTTTAGTTTTCAATGAAGACTCAATAATAAGAGTAAAACCTGTAATCAGTAGTCAAAAAGTGTGTGTTTCAACTGATGGTGAAAAAACAATTGAGTTATCACCAAATAGCGAAATAATTATTTCAAAATCAGATTGTTATGCAGAGTTTATAAGAATTAAATCTGACGAGTTTTTTGATATACTTAACAGTAAATTATCGCAAAGGAGAATTTAAGTGAAAAAGAATAGACACGAGTTAATTCTCAATTACATACAAAACAACAATGTCTCAACACAAGATGAAATAATTAAAATGCTTTCTGAACACGGATTCAACGTTACACAGGCAACTATTTCACGTGATATTAAAGAGTTGAAACTTATTAAAGAGCATTATGGTAAAAATAATGTTAAATATGCAGTGAGCACTAAAAAAGACAATAACGATAATATTAAAATGATTTTTGCTCGTTCAGTATTATCAGTCGATGTTGCTATGAACTTAATTGTTGTAAAGTGCTATCCAGGTACTGCTAACGCCGCTTGTGTTGCACTTGATAGTTTACATATTTCAGGAGTTGCAGGTACAATCGCGGGTGATGATACAATTTTTACTGCTTGTGTTGATATTGATTCTGCAATAAATGCTAAGAATGCTATTGAAGAAATGCTGAAAGGCTGATATTTATGCTTTCAAATCTTAAAATATCAGATATTGCCATCATTAAAGAGGCTGTTATCGATTTTGATAACGGTCTTAATGTGCTTACAGGTGAAACTGGTGCAGGTAAATCAATTATAATTGACGCAATCAATGCAATACTTGGTGAAAGAACTTCCCGTGAACTAATAAGAACAGGTAGCAATAATGCAGAAGTTTCAGCATTTTTTGAAAATATAAATGAAGATGTAGTTGCGATACTCAATGAGTTTGGTATTGAATGTGAAGAGGATAAAACTTTACTTCTTTCAAGAAAAATTTCACTTGATGGTAAAAACATCTGCAAAATCAATGGCTCAAATGTAACTGTTTCAATGCTTAAAAAGATTGGACAAGCACTTATAAATGTTCATGGTCAGATGGATAATCATAATCTTCTTAATGAAGAGTTGCATTATACATATATTGACAGCTTTGCAGAAAATAACGATATTCTTGAAGAATATTTATGTGCATATCACGATTATTGTAGTCTTAAAAGACGATATGATAATTTGATTGTAAATGAAAGCGAAAAAGCAAGAAAAATTGATTTACTTAGTTATCAAATTAAAGAAATTGAAGATGCGGGAATTAAAATAGGTGAGTGGAACGAACTTGAAAAACGTAAAAAAGTCTTACAAAATGCAGAACAACTTCTTGCTCTTGTAAACAATGCAGTGGAAATTATAAATGGTAATGACAATTTCTCAGGTGTTGCGGATATGCTAAATACTGCTACAAACTCACTTGTAAAAGCATCTGCTTTTGATGAAACACTTAACAATGTGTCAGATACTATTGCAGAAATGTCATATAATATCGCTGATTGTGCAAGTGAACTTAACAATTTTTTATATTCTCTTGATGTTGACCCTAATGAACTTGATGTAATTGAAGAAAGATTAGATATTCTTTTCAGACTTTCTAAAAAATATGGAAAAAATGAAGAGGAATTTCTTGCGTTTCTTGAAAATGCTCAAAAAGAACTTGATGACATTACTTTTTCTGACAAACTTAAGGAACAACTCGAAGTTGAACTTAATGAAAAATATAATGTATTGGACAAGGCTGGTCGTAAATTATCTGCTAATCGTCAAAAGTACGGCGAAATCTTTATAAACAAAGTAAAAGACGAATTATCATTTCTTGATATGGAATCAATTTCATTTAAGATTGTGCAAAATAGAAAAACTTTTGATGATACAGGCGCAGACGAAATCTATTTCTTAATTTCCGCTAATGCAGGTGAAGAACCGAAACCACTTTCAAAGATTGCATCAGGCGGCGAATTGTCACGAATTATGCTTGGAATCAAAAACGTTCTTGCATCAAAAGATAATGTTCAAACATTAATTTTTGATGAAGTTGATACTGGCGTTAGTGGTCGAGCTGCACAAAAAATTGGTATTAAACTAAAAGAAGTTTCTAAAAACAGACAAGTACTTTGTGTAACACATCTTGCTCAAATTGCTTGTTTTGCAGATAATCATTTCTTAATTTCTAAGTCCGAAAGTGAAAATAAAACCTATACAAAGGTTGAAAGTCTTGACAATAATGGTAGAATTCACGAATTAGCACGAATCATTGGTGGAATTGAAGCAAGTCAAACTTCACTTGATGCTGCAGCAGAAATGATTGAAAATGCGAAGAAATATTGACTTGACAAAAATTTTTAATTGTGTATAATAATCTCAATGACTTTGAAGCGAAGA
>CALBKQ010000108.1 GCA_937895645.1 uncultured Clostridia bacterium | reverse complement strand
ATTTTTTATACCACCAGTAAAACTGGTGGTTAATTTCGCTTAAGCCACAAATTAACGGTAACTCGAAATGAGTTACCGTTTTTTGTTTGGTAAATATTTTATGGTTTTGCTGGTCTTGCAGGTTTATAACTACAAGTACCACAGATTCTATCACCTGCGTCCCCTGCAGCTGTTACGATATAACCATCTTTATTAAGACCTGTTGGAATATACTGTGCTGCATAGATTTTAACATCAGGATGCTTTTCATAAAGAAGTTTTACACCAACGTCAGATGCAAAGATGCACATAACTTTAATATTTGTGCAACCTTCTTTTTTAAGGTAATCAATAGATGCGTCAACACTACCACCTGTAGCAAGAGCCGGGTCAACAATGATTACAGGGCCTTTTGTAATGTCAACAGGCATTTTGTAATAATAAGTTACAGGCAATAATGTTTTTTCATCTCTATAAAGACCAATATGACCTACTTTTGCAGTTGGTGAAAGTCTACGAAGACCCTCAACCATACCAAGTCCTGCACGAAGAATAGGAACAATTGTGAAATCTTCTGCAAGTACAGGAGAATCGAAATCTGCAAGTGGTGCTTGAATAGGTACCATTTTTGTTTTTAAGTCTTTAAGTGCCTCATAACCCATAAGCATTGTAAGTTCATCAACGATTTCGCAGAACTCCTTTGAGCCTGTGTTGATGTCACAAAGGTGAGTTACCTTATGTGCTACAAGTGGATGGTCGTTGAAGCTTGTTAAGTTTTTTGTAAAATCTGACATACCAGACGCCTCATTTCAGTGTTTTTATTTCTTCTTTATAATACCATATTTGTATATATTTAGCAAGTAATTTATAATTTCTTGTTAATTGACACCCAATATTGCCTGTGATATAATCAAATGTAGAAATTTTCATTTAAGGAGAAGCTTTTATGGCTAAAATTATTGTTAGCGGTTGTCTTTTAGGTTGTGACTGTCGTTACAAAGGTGATAACTGTAAATGTGAAGAATTATTAGAATTAGCAGAAAATCACACCCTTATTCCAGTTTGCCCTGAACAGTTAGGTGGACTTTCTACTCCACGTCACCCTGCTGAAATCGTTGGTGACAAAGTTATAAGTAATCACGGTAAAGACGTAACTTATGAATACACAAAAGGCGCAGAGATGGCTTTATATATTGCAAAAGCAAACAATGCAGACGCAGTAGTTTTCAAGGCAAATAGCCCTTCTTGTGGTAAAGGCATTATTTACGATGGTACATTCACAGGTAACAAAAAAGAGGGCAATGGTGTTGCTGCAAAAATGTTTTTAGATAACGGATTTTCTGTATTTACTGAAAATGAAATCCCAGAACTTAAAAAATTCTTAAAAATATAAGTTGAGTTTTTTCGAAAATTATTGACAAAAAACCACAATATATGGTATACTACACAAGATAACTTGACAATATTAAATACTTAACAAAAAATATAGGCAAGATAAGTGTGTAGCGCGTTACATAAAATATCTGTTGCATATTAACCTTGTCAATATTGACAAGGTTTTTATTTTTGTTGTCGGGTAGAAAAATTTAGGAGGAGTTGTTTTTATGAAACTCATTTATGATGTTAGCGACCGTCCTGGTTTAAGTAAAACTTTGCTTTTTGCTTTCCAGCAGATGATTGCTATTATGGCGGCAACTTTGCTTGTTCCAATGCTTATGTCAGGCTTTGCTATGAGCAACGGTAACACACTTACTTTTGACCCTGCAGCAGCACTTTTCGGTGCAGGTATCGGTACACTTTTCTACACATTTGCTACAAAGCGTAAGAGCCCTGTTTTCCTTGGTTCATCTTTCACATTCCTTGGTGCTTATGCAGCAATTATCGGTATGAACTACGGCTACTGGGGCGTTATTATTGGTATTGGCTTTGCTGGTCTTGTTTATGTTGTTCTTGCAGCTATTATTAAACTTGCTGGCTCAGGTTGGGTTAACAAACTTATGCCTCCTGTAATTGCAGGTCCTATTGTTACTATTATCGGTCTTTCACTTTCAAGCACAGCTACAGGTTGGATGTCAACTAACGGTGGTGCAGATTACAGCCTTGTAACAATCCTTGTTGGTGCAGTTACATTCTTTGCAATTGTTATTGTTTCAGTTAAGGGTTCAAAAAATCTTCGCCTTATTCCTTTCATTATTGGTGTTGGTGCAGGTTACATTTTTGCTCTTATTCTTACTCTTATCGGCAACGCTACTGATATTGCTGCCCTTCAGATTTTAAGTTTCGACTCATTCAAGGCAGCATTTGACCCATTCACAATTCAGTCAATTGTTGATTATCCTAAGTTCACATTCCTTCAGGCTATGACAGACAAGGTTGATGGTATTCTTCCTATTGATGCTACTGCAGTTGGTAACATCGCTATTACATTCGTTCCAATCGCTATTGTTGAGCTTGCACAGCATATTGCTGACCACAAGAACCTTGGTAGCCTTATTGGTAAGGACCTTATTAAAGACCCAGGTCTTGACAGAACACTTATTGGTGACGGTGTAGGTTCAATCATTGGTGGCTTCTTCGGTGGTGCTGCTAACACAACATACGGCGAATCAATCGGTTGTGTTGCTATCACAAAGAATGCATCTGTTATTTCAATCATCACAGCTGGTATTGGTTGTATGATTCTTTCATTCTTCACACCATTTGTTGCACTTATCAACTCTATTCCTAAATGCGTAATGGGTGGCGCTTGTGTTGCTCTTTATGGTCTTATTGCTGTATCAGGTCTTTCAATGCTTAAAGATGTTGACCTTGGTAAGAGCAAGAATCTTTACATTGTAAGTGCAATCCTCGTTGTTGGCATTGGTGGTCTTTCACTTAACTTTGGTTTCAACCCAATTACAAACGGACCACTTGTTCAGGTTACTGCTCTTGCAACTGCTCTTATCTTCGGTATTATTACTAACTTAATCGTTAGCACAGGTAAAGACAGAAGCGAAGAAGACGAAGACGCTGAATAATCAGTTATTCAATAATTTATCCCCACGGATTAGTTTCGTGGGGACTTTTTTTG
>CALBKQ010000107.1 GCA_937895645.1 uncultured Clostridia bacterium | reverse complement strand
CAAGAATTATGAGGCTATTTTTTGTTGCATATTTAAGAATTTCAGCAACCTCGTTCATTTCAACCATAAATGTTGACTGACCTGATGCTAAATCGTCAGATGCACCAACACGAGTGAAAATGCTGTCAACAATGCCTATATCGGCTGACTTTGCAGGTACAAAACAACCCATTTGTGCCATAATTGTTATAATTGCAATCTGTCGCATATATGTTGATTTACCTGCCATATTAGGACCTGTAATTACTGCCATACGGTTATCACTACAATCAAGAATTGTATCATTAGGCACAAACATAGTATGCTTTTGCAACGCTTCAACCACAGGGTGTCTGCCCTCGTAAATACGGATTACACCTTTATCGTTAATATCAGGACGAATGTAGTTATTTTTAAGTGAAACTGTTGCGAATGAGCAGAGAACATCTAAAAGTGCTACTGCGTGGGCAGTGCGTTGAGTTCTTAAATACTCCCCTGCAATCTTTTTACGGATTGAGTTAAAAATCTCATATTCAAGACCAACAATTCGCTCTTGCGCACCAAGAACTTTAGTTTCAAGTTCCTTAAGTTCTTCTGTAATATAACGCTCACAGTTTGAAAGTGTTTGTTTTCTTATGTATGTATCGGGAACGAGTTCTTTATAAGAATTAAGAACTTCAAAGTAATAACCAAATACTTTGTTATAACCGATTTTAAGTTTTTTGATGCCTGTTTTTTCTTGCTCGTCGGCTTCAAGCTTTGCAAGAATAGATTTACCGCCATTTACAATGTCGCGAAGTTCATCAAGTTCTTTATTGAAACCATCCTTAATCATGCCACCCTCACGGACTGAGAATGGTGCATCTTCTTTAATTGAAACCTTAATAAGTGAGCAGATATCTGCCAAAACATCAATTTCGTTATAAATAAATTTGAGCATACTGCTATTTGCATTTTTAAGGTTTTCTTTGAGCTCAGGAAGATTTTGAAGCGTTGTGCAAAGAGAAAGCAACTCTTTTGCATTTGCAGTGTTATAGACGATACGGGTCATAAGACGCTCCATATCATAAACACTTATTAAAAGTTCTGTTTCACGCTCACGAAGTTCGGTATTCCCATAAAGCTCGTCCACTGCGTTAAGTCGTTTTGAAATCTCGGCACAATCGTATAGTGGACGCTCAATAAATGAACGAAGCATGCGCTTACCCATTGCAGTTTTTGTTTTGTCAAGCACCCAAAGAAGTGAGCCTTTACGGTCTCTGTCTCTCATAGTTTCTAAAAGTTCAAGGTTACGGATTGCAGAAATACCGAGGTTCATAAATTTAGCATCAGTATAGAAATTGACACTCTTGATATTTTCTAAGTCACGCTTTTGAGTAGCTTTAAGATATGCAAGTGATGCACCAAGTGCACAAACCGCAGTGTCACGCTGATTAAGTGAAAGAGTCCCCAAATCATTAGTGTTAAAATGCTCTTTGCAAAGTGATTCTGCGTTAGAAAACTCAAATTCTTCAATCAATAACTCAACAGACGCTTCAAGCTTTTTAGAAATAAAATCTTTAAGGGTATTAAAAGAAACTACCTCTTTATTATATCTACCCATTTCGTTGATAACGCGTTGTTCAACATTTTCAGAAAACTCTGTTAAATTGACCTCGCCTGTTGAAATATCGATAAAGCACATACCAACATTACCGTTAGTTGCGCAAACTGATGCGAGATAATTATTCTTTGACTCGTCAAGCATTGAACTTTCAATAACTGTACCCGGTGTAATAACGCGAATAACATCACGCTTTACAATACCTTTAGCAAGGGCAGGGTCTTCCATCTGCTCACAGATTGCAACCTTATAGCCTTTCGACACAAGTTTTGCAATATAACCATCTGCACTATGGAAAGGTACGCCACACATTGGGGCGCGTTCGGCTTCACCACAATCACGACCTGTAAGCACAAGTTCAAGTTCTTTAGATGCTGTCTTTGCGTCGTCAAAAAACATCTCGTAAAAGTCACCAAGTCGGAACATCAATATGGTGTCTTGATAGTTTTCTTTTATTTGAAAGTATTGTTGCATCATTGGGGAAAGTGCCATATTAAAATTCCTTCTTAGTAAATAGATTTTATTCGGGACGATGTGGGTATCGCCCCCTACAATTCGAAAAAACATAGTGAATGCTTATTGATTCTATGATGTAAATATACACGAGTAAATTTTTTGTCAGATTGTTTCAAAAACGGAGGTAATACTTTGTGTATTACCGAGTATTTTGAGGCAAAAATGGCAGAAAATTCACCGTGTAGATTTGCATCAAAATGGGTCAATAAGTATTCACAAAACAATTAGTGATTGCAACCTTCGTCACCACAATCACAATGACAGCCTGAGCAGTCACCACCGCACTGATGTGCAGTTGGGTCACAAGTGTCAGGGTCATCACCGTTAACACACATAGCAAGAATACCTGTAAGGTAGTTCATAAGGTCATCAATATCTTTTCTTGCCATTTCGTAGTTACGCATATTTTCGTTCATCATAATTTCTGTGTAAACGCCACGGAACTCTTCATCATATGCTTTCATTTTTTCTTCGTTTGGCTCTTCTTTAGAAGCCTCGTGCTGATAAGATACCTGAATAAGTTGGATTTTGCTCATAAGTTCATTAAGAGCGGTATCTTTTTCGTTTGCTTCGATTGCTTTCTGCATTGCAAGGTATCTTTCGTCCTGCTGGATTGCTTTACCAAGCTCTCTTGTAAGTTTTTCAAGTGACATAAATTTCTAACTCCTTTATTTTTACATATTTTTTGACTTATTTATTGGGATAATTCTCCACGAACTAACCAATTTAACGGCTCTGTTACTTTTACATAACAGAACTTGCCGATTAAATCTTCATTTTCTGATGGAAATTCAATAATAATATTACCATCAGTTCGACCTGCGAAATAGCCATCTAAAGTTTTGCTTTTACCCTCACAAAGTACACGGTAGGTTTTGCCCTTCATATTTGCACTATGTGTACTTGCTATTTCTTCTTGCAAGTCGCAAAGTTCCTTAAACCATTTATTCTTTTCTTCATAAGGTACTAAGTCTGGCATATCAGCCGCTTTTGTGCCTTTTCTTGATGAGAAAATAAAAGTAAATAATGATGTGTAACCAACCTCTTTTACAAGAGACAAAGTATCGCAAAATTCCTCATAAGTTTCACCTGGAAATCCAACGATTATATCACTTGTAAGTGAAAGACCTTCAATTTTCTCTTTAGCATAATTTACTAGTTCAAGGTACTTTTCACGAGTGTAGCGACGATTCATTTCTTTAAGGACCCTATTATTACCTGACTGCACAGGAAGATGAATGTGCTTTGACGCTTTCTCGCATTCTGCGATAGTGTCAATAAGCTCTTTTGTGCAATCTTTAGGATGTGAAGTCATAAAACGGATTGTGAAATCCCCATCTATCGCATTAAGCTGACGAATAAGCTTTGAGAAGTTAATATCTTCATCTAGCCCTTTACCGTATGAGTTAACATTCTGACCTAAAAGCGTAATATCTTTATAGCCTTCTGCAACTATCTGCTTAAACTCTGCGATAATGTCGGCAGATTTTCGGCTACGCTCACGTCCTCTTACATAAGGTACTACACAATATGTGCAGAAATTATCGCAACCATACATAATTGGCAACCACGCTTTTGCAGAGTTATCGCGAACTGCTGGAATACCCTCGGCAACCTCATTAGTTTCAGTCATATCTGCAAAAAATCTTTTACCGCGTGTTAAGTATGATTTGAAGATTTCAGGCACTTTATGTTGATTATGTGTGCCAAAAACTACATCAACAAATGGGTAACTTTTCTGTAGCTTTTCGCGGATGTGAGTTTGTTGCATCATACAACCGCAAAGCGCGATTATAAGTTCAGGGTTTGACTGCTTTAACTTCTTTATTGCACCAACATTACCAAACACACGGTCTTCGGCGTGTTCGCGGATTGCACAGGTGTTATAAAGAATTAAGTCCGCTTCTTCTTTTTCTTCAGTCATAATGTAACCCATCATGACGAGTTGACCTTTAATGCGTTCACTGTCGGCAACATTACCTTGGCAACCATAAGTATGCACAAATGCTTTAGGTTGTTTACCATGACGAAGTAAAAGAAGTTCTTTCACATCTTCTGCTATATTCTTTTGTAATTCGATTTGTTCTGTACTTACAAAATTTGTCAAGATTATACTTCCTTAGTATAGAGTGATAATAAGAATTTGAGAACGTCATTAAATACAACGTCGTTATCTGTTTCGTTAAGGATTTCGTGACGCATACCAGGGTACAAAATTGTTGTTGGGTCAATTCCTGCACCGGCAAGTGAGTCTGCTACTGCTAACACACCTTTACCATTCATACCAACAGGGTCATTAGCACCTGAAATAATCATAACAGGTAATTCTTTTGGCATTCTGTAAGCCCACGCTGAATCACAAGCTTCACGCATAATGTTGTATATATCACGATAACCTGCAAGTGTATATGTAAAACCGCAAAGTTCATCATTAGAATATGCAAGACGGTTATCAGCATTTTCTGAAAGCCAAGCAAGTGCACTTTCTTCTTTCTTTGGCGACATAGCAGAAAAACCTTTATTCATAATTTCTGCAACTTTATCAACTCTTCTCATAACACCGTACTTTGCAACGAGCATATCAATAAGGTCAACACCTGCGTTAATAAGGTCAGGCATATCACCTGTACCACAAAGGATTACACCATCAAGTTCATCACCAAAATGAGTTGCATAAATTCTTGCACAGAATGAGCCCATTGAATGACCAAAAAGAAAATATGGAATATCAGGGTTTCTCTTTTTCATAATTTTTGTGAGAATGTGCATATCGTCAACAAGACGCTTGTCACCATTTTCTTCACCCATAAATCCAATTTCAGCACGGCTGTTAATGCTCTTACCGTGACCTAAATGGTCGTTACCACAAACTACAAATCCGTTAGATGCCAAGAAACTTGCAAAGGCGTCATAACGGGCAATATGTTCAGCCATACCGTGAGTAAGTTGAACAATACCTATAGGTGTTAATTCATCATCTTCCCAGATAAGAGTTCTGATTTTATTTACACCATTCGATGAGTTAAAATAAGCCTCTTTTTTTACCAATGCCATAACTTTTTCCCTCCAGAATGCATATTTACGCATAATAATGCATAATATCAATTTATTATACTACAAAACACTGTTTTTGTCATTAAAAATCTGTAATTTTTTCAAAAAAATAATTTTTGTAAACTTTGCTATCACTAATAAAAGTTTTTCGTGATTTTTTATATATTTTAGTTATATAAATTGGTTAAAACGACCATTTTTGCGTGTTTTTTAGCTGTTTTTCACCAATTTTTCATTGACTTTGAAATTTGCAAAGAAAAAACATTTATGATAAAATTATAAAAAATTTTAGGAGTGAAAAATAATGACATACGAGCAAGTTGTAGCAAAAGTTAAGGCAAAATTTGCAGACGTAGACGCTAGTACTATTGATGGCGTTATTGCATTACAGATTAACCTTGAAGGCAAAAACGTAAACGGTATTTTCTATATTGAAGTTAAGGACCACAATGTTAATGTTGAGCCTTATGAATACTATGACAGACACGCTATTGTTACAGTTAACCCAACAAATCTTATGAAACTTGTTGACGGTAAACTTGACCCTGTTGAAGCATACAATAAGGGTAAAGTAGCAATTGAAGGCGATGCAAGTGCAGTACTTACAGTAATTAATCTTGTAAAATAAGACTTAATTACAAAGAAAAGGAACAGTTCAGTTGAACTGTTCCTTTTTTATTTATTCAATTTTTATTTTGAAAATACTCTTTTTTTGCTTGTTGTCATTACTAGTGACAACCCCATAGACAATGCAAGCATAACAGCAAACCAAGCGTTGCTATTTACATTATTCACAGTTGTGTTTGTATTTGGAATTTCAGGGTTTGGTGCAGGTTTGGTTTCTTCAACGGTAGGAGTTGCTTCATTAACAATTCGTCCGCTACCGTTTACTGTGCCGTAATCTACTATAAAACTTGAATATTTCGTGGTGAGCGGTGAGTTTTTTGCTTTCACAATACCATTTTCAAAGCCCTCAACATAATTTGCAAGTACCATATAATCTTCCATCACATAGTCAAGCACATTTACTGCATCATTAAACATTGCAAAACCACCACCTAAATCACGAAGTGTATAGTTATAGCCTGCAAGGTTATAATTTGCACTAAGGTCAATGTCATCCCAAGCGTCAGTTTCTTTATTATAGACTTTTACACTATGAACACGATACTTTTCAGGTCCACCAATCCATACGCCTTTGTCATCTTTCTTTGTTGTGTCAGGGATTGATGTGTCAATTTTATAGGTAACTCCTGAAACATGAAGAAAACTGCCTTCTTCTGAAACACCAACTGAACGCGCACCCCATTCAAGAGCATCTAAAAGTTGTTGTCCCGTAACAGTCTGCAAACAAGCCACATTGCCGAAAGTATGAATTTCTTTACAGGTTTTGTATGTGATATCACCCGTAACGGCACCATTACGCACACCACCACCATTCATAACTGCCACATCAACATCCATATTCATACTGTCGAACATATAGTAAAGTGCATCTGCAGAAAAATCACCTGAATTAGTTTCTTGTAAACGAACAAGACGATTTCCGTTTTCATCATAATTATCGAGAGTGATTTCTGCTGAACCGATTTTTTCACCTAATTTTGCATCTATTTCACTTACCCAAGCATCTTCAATAGCTTTGACTTCTGCTTTTGGAGTAATATTAGTTAAATCTTCTGCAGTTAAAAGTATAGTCGTGATGTTATCATCAGTAATAGTCATTTTACCTACTGCATTAAGATACTCACCCGTTTGGGTAAGAATAACCATATCTCCATTTTTGTCGGCTACTTCTTTCATTGGAATTGTAGAATGAGAATGCCCGTCAATGAAAGCATCAAGCCCTGAAGTGTTTGAAATTACATCTTCTGAACGCCATGGTGCTGAAGTTTCACCGTCGCCAAGATGACCAAGAGCTATAATTACATCAGCCTCTTGTGAAGCGTTGTCAATAGCATTTTGCACTGCATTATAGAGTTTCTTGCCGTCGTTTCCACCTGCAATTCCGTAAATGTAATTGCCATTTGCATCTTGAAAATATGCAGGAGTTGTAGATGTAAAAGTTTCGGGAGTTGTAATACCGATTATCGCAATTTTAGTGCCGTTTATATCGAATACTTTATAAGCATCAAGCACGCTGTCACCTATCACACCATTTTTCTCGTGATAAAAATTGCAGGAAACATAAGAATAATTTGCCCAGTCAATGGCCTGCATACAGCCTGACATTCCGTAATCAAACTCGTGATTTCCAAGAGTTGCCACATCATACCCAGTTGCATTCATTAATTCAATTATAGTTTTACCCTTATCCATTGAGCCGTATGCAGTACCTTGAATATGGTCACCTGCATCTAACAGCAATACATTCTCACAAGTATCTTTAAGTGATGCTAATTTTGAATAAGTAATATCACCATCAATATATGTATGCACATCATTTGTATAAAGAATTGTGATTTCCTCATTTTCTGTTGCAATAACTGATATTGAAAATGTACTTAAACACAAGCAAAATACCAATATAATACTTAAAATTCGTTTTTTCATATTTACTCTCCATTAAAAGTTACGGCGGGAGCTGAGCCCCCGCCCTAGATTTTGCATTTGTAATTTATTTTAAGAAAACCTTCTTTTTATTTGAAGTCATAACTAATGCTATGCCCATAGCACTCATAAGAAGAATTCCAAACCAAGCGTTATTTTCTATTGCGTTTGTATTTGGAATTTCAGGGTTTGGTACAGGCTTAGTGTTTTCGGCATTACCTGCGTTGCCACCTGTGTTGTCTTCTGTATTATTACCTGTATTGTCTCCTGTGTTACCGCCTGCATTATCATCAGCGTTCTTAATCCATTTTGCATAGATTGTAACGTCGCCTGTAACAGGTGTATCAAAGTCATACTCATTACCGTCTGTGCAGTTTTCATCTGTATAAAAACCGCCGAATGTGTAGCCCTCTTTTTCAGTATTGAAAACTTCTGAGAAATCGTCAACGCCGAAAAACTCGCAATAGAACTCATTAAGAGACATACCTACCGGAACTTCTGCCACCATACCGTTGTTTAATCCGTTAATTGTTACTTTATAACCTAATGGTTCAATTGTAACATCATTTGCGATTTCGCCGTCTGCAGTAAGAACTGTATAACTTGAATCCCCATATATATCATCATGTTCTGAAACTTCTGCATTTTCAGGGTTTACAATGGTTAATTTTTCGTCAATTTCAATACCCATCTGAGCAAAAATTGCAACGCCATCTGTTTCAATATTAACTTTAGTACCAACAAGACCTGGGCTGTATTCGCCTGGTGTTACTTCGTCACAATAAACGCTTACATAACCGCCATAAAAACTGCCGTCTTCATCTTCATAAGCACCAACCCAAATACCGGTAATATCTGTTTCAAAACCCGCACATTCGCCTGTTGTAACTGTAACAGTGCCTGCGTAAATCCCAACATCACCACCATATATGCTTATACCAAAGCTCTCAGCTTGTGGTTCGTCACCATTATCAGTTGCAGAAACTGTTGCGTTACTTCCTCTTGCCACGAGAACAGAGTTTTTGTCATAAGTATAAACGCCTGTAGAAACGCCATATATACCTGTGCTCATAGCTTGGTAATCAGATGTTACATCGCCACCGACAACCTCTAAATATCCATCATATACAGAAATGTTAATATATTGTGTTGCGTTTTCATCGTCATTATTGTAAATAATATTGTTTGCATAAACTGTAATACCATCACTGTAAGCAGAAATATTTGCTGTTACACTTCCACCTTCAGCAATCAATGTGCCTTCAAAATCTACGCTTACATCGCCGTAAGTGTAAATACCCGAACTTTGAGCCCAACCTGTTACATTCAAATTACCGCCACGAGCAAAAACGCTTGCACCCTCAACGCACACACCATTTGTTGCAAAAATACCGTAGCTGTCAGCGTCTTCATATTCGCCATCTACAGAATTACAGAAAACAGATAACTCGCCGTCACCTGAAATATGCAAATTACCTGCTACACCAATACCGTATGTTAACTCATTTGAAGGTGTAGAAATTGTGTTATCAGAACCGTCTTCAAGTACAATATTCAAATCCTGACCTGCCAAAATACCTACTGTTGTTTCTGCGTCCATGTTATATCCGTCTGTGATATTTAAGCCATCTAAATAAAGAACATTTTCTTCTGCATTGTAAGATGCTGTACCGTCGCCTAAAATGTCATCAAGGTTATCGTCATTAACTGCTACGCCACCAACAAAAAGGTTGTAGTCGCTTGTTTGCTCATTAGAATATGTATAAATCATACCATCTTCAACAGGTAAGAAATCAGTACCTAAAAAGCCTTCAGCTGGTGCATATTCTTCAGGCGTTCCAGGAAGATAATTTTGGAAACGTACCGAAACTGCATCTGCAGGAATACTTGAAGAATATAAGTCTCCACCTTCTGAAATCATCTGTCCTGCAGAAATTAAAGTACCATCTGCGGTTTCATAAACTACAATAATCATTTCCCAATTAGTATTTCCGTTATCAAAGCAAACCGTAATCATTTCGTCGGTTGCATAAGCAGTTGCATTGAACATACTGAAACACATTGCCACTACCATAATTATTGCTAAAATTTTTCTTGTATTTTTCATAACAAATCTCCTTTTTATATTATTTTGATTTCATTTATTGCTTCATTTATTGCTTGTTGATTTTGCTTTTCAACATATTTTGTCAGTTGTTTTAACAGGTCGTGTCCCATTTTGTGATAATCGGTATCAAGAATTTTTTTGATTACCTTTTCTCGTTCTTCTAAATTAATGTCATATATTTTTAACAGACAAGTTAATATAAGTCTTATTTTATCTTCTATTGTATAAGTATCGGTGCAAGGTTCTGTCAATGCACTTCGTTCAATACAACATGTTACATTTTCAACTCGTCTAAATCTTTCATAAGTCCAATCTTTAAGTCTGTCGCCTAAAATCCTTTGATTTTTCTCGGCTGTCCATTCCTTAACATATTGAAGTGTTAATGGATATGAATAAATCGCAAGATAAATGTCTTTCCCCTGTTCGTTTTCTTCGCACAACATAATCTGGGCAACAACTTCCCAACAGTAAGAGAACAAATCGTCATTTTCTTTTTCAACCTTATCAATGCACTTTGTATGAAACGCTGTAATCTCTTTAGTGAGTTCTAAAAGCATATGCTCTTTTGTGGGAAAATAAAATGTAAGATTACCTGTACTTATATTAAGTTCATTACTGATTGCTTTTGCTGAAGTATTTGTAAAACCTTTCTCCAAAAACATTTTCATTGCAACCTGCATAATCTCAAGCTTTGTTAAATTGGATTTTCTACGAGCCATTCTAAGCTCCCCCTCCTCCAAGCAAATTAGTACGCGTACTAATTTAGGATACACCCCATTTTAGCACGCGTACTAAAAATTGTCAATAAAATTTGTTAAACTTTTAACAGGTAATATTGTATAAAGAATTATATCAATTTAGTGCAAATTGCATAAAGTGATTTTTCTGCTTTACTTTTTGTGTGAGTATGGTATAATTCAGTTGATTAAAATACAATCCATAGTGAGATGATAATTATGTCAAAACCAATTACTGCAATTATTGTTGGTGCAGGTCACAGAGCTTTAATTTACGCTGAACTTGCAATTACAAATCCTGAACTCATACAGATTGTGGGCGTTGCTGACCCTAATCCTGTAAGACGTGAAATGTGTATGAAAAAATTCGGTTTCAGCGAAGATATGTGTTTCCAAACTGCACAAGAATTAGCAAAGAAAGGTAAACTTGCAGATACAATTATCAACGGTACTATGGACCATCAACATTTAGAAACTGCTATTCCCCTTTTGAATTCCGGTTATGATATGTTGCTTGAAAAGCCTTTCGCACCTAATGAGGAAGAAATGCGCGAAATCGTAGAATGTGCTCGAAAAAACAACTCCAAGGTTATGATTTGTCACGTACTTCGTTACACTCCATTTTATTACGGAATTAAAGAGAGAATTGTAAGTGGTGAAATCGGTGATATTATCAATATTCAGACACTTGAGCATGTAAGTTATCATCATCTTTCAACATCATATATCCGTGGTAAATGGGCTAACAGTAAAGAATGCCATACATCAATGCTTCTTGCAAAATGCTGTCACGACATTGACATTATGATGTGGCTTATGAGTGAAACAAAGCCAACACAGATTGCAAGTTTTGGCGGTAAATATCAGTTCAAGCCTGAAAATGCACCAGTTAATGCAGGTACAAGATGTCTGGTGGATTGCCCATTAGTTGACGAATGCAGATACTCTGCAAAACGACTTTATATTGACCAACCTGAAAGATGGGCGTTTTATGTATGGGACAAGTTAGAACATATTGAAAACCCTACAATTGAAGATAAAATTAATCTTCTTAAAGGTGACTCACCTTATGGTAGGTGCATTTACAAGTGTGATAATGATGTTGTTGACCATCAATCTGTGCTTGTAAACTTTGAAAGTGGTGCAACGGGCACGCACAATCTTGTTGGTGGTAATTCAGCATCACTTCGTAGAATACATATTACCGGTACTAAAGGTGAAATTTATGGTAACTTTGAGGAATCAAAGTTCTATGTTTCAAAGATTCACCCAACAACTACTGACGAAAAAACTGTTGAAGAAGTTGACTTAAAAGTTACAGGTGATATGGTTGGTGCTTATGGTGGTCACGGCGGCGGTGACGAAAGACTTGCTGCTGACTTTGTATCGTTTGTACGAGGTGAAAAACCAAGTCTTGCTTGTACTTCAATTTTTGATTCTGTTGCAGGTCATTTGTGTGTTTATCTTGCAGACAAATCGAGAGAAAACGGTGGTATGCCACAGGAAGTAATATTGTAAAAAGATAAAAAATTAAGGCAGTCGATTGACTGCCTTTTTGTTTGATATGATTTTATTTAGTACCAAAAATTCTGTCACCTGCGTCGCCAAGACCTGGAACGATATATTTGTGCTCATTGAGTTTTTCATCAAGTGCTGCACAGTAAATATCAACATCCGGATGAGCGTCTGCAAGTGCCTGCATTCCTTCAGGAGCTGCAATAATACCCATAAACTTAATTGATTTTGGATTATATGTTTTTATCTGGTTAATTGCATCAATTGCTGAGCCACCGGTTGCAAGCATTGGGTCAAGAACAATTACTTCACGTTCTTCAATATCTGATGGTAATTTACAGTAATATGGAACAGGAAGTGCTGTTTCTTCATCTCTATACATACCAATATGACCAACCTTTGCAGATGGAACAAGTGAAAGAACACCGTCAAGCATACCTGTACCTGCACGAAGAATTGGAACAAACGCAAGTGTTTTACCTGAAATAACCTTTGTTTTTGCAATGGCAACAGGTGTTTCAACTTCAACCTCTACAAGTGGAAGGTCGCGGGTTGCTTCATAGCACATAAGTGTTGCAATTTCAGAAACAAGTGCTCTGAACTCTTTTGAGCCTGTATTCTTATCTCTTAAAAGAGTAAGTTTATGCTGAATAAGTGGATGGTTTGTAATTATAATGTTGCCCATTTTATATTCCCCCAAATTTCTTGGATTTTTTCTTCAAAGAGTATTATATACCTATATTTTATAATTTACAAGATTTTTATGAATTTTCTATCTCCATAATCTGGTCAATTCTTCGCTGATGACGTCCACCCTCGAATTCAGTTTCAAGGAAAATATCAACAAGTTCAAGTGCAAGACCTACACCAACAACACGACCACCCATGCAAAGAGCATTAGCGTCGTTATGCATTCTTGTAAGTTTTGCGCTAAAATAATCTGAACAACAAGCTGCGCGAATTCCTTTTACTTTATTTGCTGCCATTGAAATACCAATACCAGTACCACAGCAGAGAATCGCTTTTTCACATTCGCCACTTGTTACCTTTTCGCAAGTTGCCTTTGCTATTGGTGCATAATCGATTGACTCTGCACTATATGTACCGCAATCAACATACTTAACACCCTTTTCATCAAGATGCTTTTTAATTGCCTCTTTTAATTCAAAACCACCGTGGTCTGCTCCTAATGCTATCATTTTATATTCTCCTTTGACTTTTAATTCTTTTTTAACTTATTATTCAGTTCTCTTTCCGCCTGAGGTAATCTCAAGTAAAAAGGAACGAGTTTTGCTGACTCTGTTGGCAATTCACCATTTTTTACTTTTTCTTCTGCCAGTCTGCCGATACTTGATGCGTGAACATAACGAATGCTTTTATCTACTAATTCACAATCTGTAACAACATCTTTAAGTTTTTCATAACATAAAACTGAACCGTCACCAATAAACACTACTTTTTTCTTGTAATTTTTAAGTTCATTGCCAAGGTCATCAATCAAAACTGCTTTGTCTTCACAAAGTCGTTTACCATTCTGGAATATTGCTGTATAAACCTGATTACAGCGAGCATCCATAACTGCACAAACGATATAATCCTCATTTTTTAATGGTTCAGCTATTGTCTCTAGTGTTGAAACTGCAACACATTTTTTTCCCAGTGCATCTGCCATACCCTTGACTGATGCAATACCAATTCTCACACCTGTAAATGAGCCGGGACCATTTGTAATTGCAAAAAGTTCTATATCTTTTACAGACATATTAGCCTCGTTCAATGTCTTTTCAACCATTGGCATAAGTGTTTGACTATGTGTAAGACCATTATTTATAAAGTTCTCGGCTAAAGTTACACCATTTTCAGTAATGGCAACGGATGCTGAAACTGATGAAGAATCAACTGATAAGATTTTCATATTTCAACCCCTCCGTCAATGGTAATTACGCGTTGATTATCGTTCTCTCCACGCTCAATAGTTACTCTTATAGTGTTCTCGGGAAGTGCATTTTCAATATTTTCACTCCACTCAACAGCTAAAATTCCCCCTGCCTCGTAAAAATCGAAAAATCCACTTGCATAAAGGTCGTCCCAACTCTCAACACGATACATATCAAAATGATACAAAGGTGGATTGCCACCATAATCATTCACAATAGCAAAAGTAGGGCTTGAAACTTCTTCTTTTACGCAAAGTGCTTTTGCCATTCCACGAGTAAAGGCAGTTTTACCCATACCAAGTCCACCAAAAAATGCAACTACTATTCTACCTTTAAGTGATTTAGCAAGACGCTCACCTAATTCAATTGTATCGTTTGTACTGTTAGAAATGAATTTTTGCATAAATACACCATAAACTAAAATTATCTAATATATTTTATCAAACAGTATGTGTTTTGTCAATTTGAATATATTACATAAAAGCAACTTTATAAATTTAATTTTATGAAGTCAATATACAGGATTTCCTGCAAAATTCAATGATTTTTGCAAGATTATATATCAAAAATGAAAGTCTATAATTTGTATTTGTCAATTTTAACAAATTAAAGTGTTAAAAACTAACTATATTTTTCAAAATTGTTAATTGAAAACCATGTCAATTTTTGATATTATTTTTACCATACAGACTAGGAGGTCTTTTTATGAACAGTTATATTGAAAAAATACTTAAAAGAGTTGAAGAGCGTGATGGCGATAAAACTGAATTTCTTCAATGTGTCCGTGAAGTTTACGGCTCACTTGAAAAAGTAGTTGAAGCTCACCCTGAATACGAAAAATATGATATTTTAGGTCGTATGGCTGAGCCAGACAGAACAATCCGTTTCAGAATTGCTTGGGTTGACGATAACGGTAACACTCAGGTAAACCGTGGTTGGCGTGTTCAGTTCAACTCTGCTATTGGTCCATATAAAGGTGGTCTTCGTTTCCATCCAAGTGTAAATGCTAGTATTATTTACTTCTTAGGCTTTGAACAGACATTCAAAAACTCACTTACAGGTCTTCCTATGGGTGGTGCTAAGGGTGGTTCTGACTTTAATCCCGTTGGCAAGAGTGACGGAGAGATTATGCGTTTCTGCCAAGCATTTATGACAGAGCTTCAGCGTCATATCGGTGACAGCATTGACGTTCCTGCAGGTGACATCGGTGTTGGCGGTAAAGAAATCGGTTATCTTTTCGGTCAGTATAAGAGAATTGTCGGCGCTTTTGAAAACGGTGTTCTTACAGGTAAGGGAATTTCTTACGGTGGTTCACTTGTTCGTCCTGAAGCAACAGGTTATGGTGCGATTTATTACACAAATGAAGTTCTTGCACACGAAGGCGAAGATATTAAGGGTAAAACATTTGCAGTTTCAGGTTTCGGTAACGTTGCTTGGGGTGCAATTAAAAAGATTGCAGAGCTTGGTGGCATTCCACTTACACTTTCAGGTCCTGACGGATATGTTTATGATAAAGACGGTATCGTAACAGAAGAAAAAATCAATTATCTTCTTGAAATGCGTGCATCAGGTCGTGACAAAGCCAAAGATTATGCAGATAAATTCGGTGCAGAATTCTTTCCTGGTCAAAAGCCTTGGGGTGTAAAAGTTGACATAGCTCTCCCCTGTGCTACACAGAATGAGGTTACACTTGAAGAAGCTAAGAAAATTGTTGCAAATGGTACAAAGTTCTACATTGAAGTTGCTAATATGCCAACAACAGCAGAAGCAGTTGAATACTTTATCAAAAATGGCGTAATTGTTGCTCCATCAAAAGCAGTTAATGCTGGTGGCGTTTGTGTTTCAGGTCTTGAAATGAGCCAGAATAGTCAGCGTCTTGCTTGGACTTCAGAAAAAGTTGATGAAATGCTTAAAAATGCTATGAAAAACATTTATGACATTTCAGTTGATGCTGCTGAGCGTTACGGTATGGGCTATGACCTTATTGCCGGTGCTAATATTGCAGGTTTTGAAAAAGTTGCTGATGCAATGCTTTCACAGGGCGTATATTAATAAGTATTTATTAAATAATACAGAACAAAACCCTCGTACAAATTGTACGGGGGTTAATTTTTTCAGAAATATAAAAATAAAAGACCTTCGATGAAGGTCTTTCAGTATGTACCCTGAAAACTGAACAAAGGGGAAGTGAGGTATTATGTCTATTTGAGAAATTGTACATTTTGAACCAAAGCATAATGGTCAAGCCCTCGACCTATTAGTACTGGCAAGCTAAACACGTCACCGTGCGTACACCTCCAGCCTATCAACCATGTAGTCCACATGGGGTCTTACTAGCTTATGCTATGGGAAATCTTATCTTGGAGATGGCTTCACGCTTAGATGCTTTCAGCGTTTATCCAATCCG
>CALBKQ010000106.1 GCA_937895645.1 uncultured Clostridia bacterium | reverse complement strand
ATGGTCTTTTCACACTCAAAAATGTTGCTTGTCTTGGTTGTTGTAGTTTATCACCTGTAATGATGATTAATGACGAAACTTATGGTTCACTTACTCCTGAAAAAGCAATAAGCATATTCAAAGAGTTACAGAAAGGGGAGAATAAAGAATGAAAATAGCAGTGGGACAAGGCAGTTGTGGTATCGCTGCAGGTGCTATGAAAGCGTATGAAGTTCTTGAGTCAACCCTTGATTTAAGTAATAATCAACTTACCGTAACCGGTTGTATAGGTATGTGTTACCTTGAGCCGATTGTTGATGTTTATGCTGAAGATGGTCTTCACAGATTTGTAAAAGTAAATAGTGAAATTGCAGAAAAAATTGCAAATGCAATCAATAACAAGGATTTGTTATCAGTTAAAGAATATGAAATCAGTGATGACGACAAACAATTTTTAGATAAGCAAACAAGAATTGCACTTCGTCATTGCGGTATTATAAATCCTGAAATTATTGAAGATTATACTAAAGATGATGGCTATAAAGCACTTAATAAAGTTATTACAACAATGACTCCTGAAGATGTAATTGAAGAAATCAAAATTTCAGGCCTTGCTGGTCGTGGTGGTGCAGGTTTCCCAACTTGGTTTAAGTGGAATGCTGCACGTCAATCGACAGGGGACAAGAAATATCTTATCTGTAATGCTGATGAAGGTGACCCAGGTGCGTTTATGGACCGTGCAGTTATTGAGGGCGACCCACATAATCTTATTGAAGGTATGCTTATTGGTGCTTACGCTATTGGTGCTACCGAAGCAATAGTCTATGTCCGCGCAGAGTATCCACTTGCAATCCGTAGACTTCAAAATGCAATCGACCAAGCAAGAGCAAACGGATTTATCGGTAACAATATTATGGGTACAGACTTCTCTTGCGATTTCCGTATTAAAGCAGGTGCAGGTGCATTTGTTTGTGGCGAAGAAACGGCACTTATTGAATCTCTTGAGGGCTCTCGTGGTATGCCTCGTCTTAAACCGCCATTCCCTGCACAATCAGGTTATTGGCATAAACCATCAAATATCAATAATGTTGAAACCTTTGCAAATGTAAGCTGGATTATCTTAAATGGTGGCAACGCTTTTTCTGCTATGGGTACAGAAAACAGTAAAGGTACAAAAGTGTTCGCACTTACAGGTAAAATTAAGCGTGGTGGTCTTGTTGAAATTCCAATGGGTAAAACACTTCGTGATGTTATTTTTGACATTGGTGGCGGTATTAAAAACAATAAAAACT
>CALBKQ010000105.1 GCA_937895645.1 uncultured Clostridia bacterium | reverse complement strand
GGATTGTAAGCTTAACCTTATTCATATTTTCCATAACTTTACACTCCGATACAGTAAAATGTTTTAGTTATTTTAATTGTATCACATAAATATATGTTTTTCAAGTTATCTATGTTTAAACAAATTGTCGAAAATATTTGAATTGTTGAATTTCTTACATTCTTCGGGACAATCGAATTCCACAAGTATTGTGTCATCACCAATCACCTTTATGTCTTGCCAACAGATTTTAATGTCGTTAGTCTTGCCCAAAAGCCCGAAGCATTTTGATTTTCCCCACACGATAATTGACACAATACAACCCGAGCAAGTATCAATTTCAACATCGCAGACATTTCCAAGCCTACAGCCGTCACTTAAATTTATAATCTCTTTTTCGTGTAAATCAGTAATACAGCAATTCATAAAAACACCCCTGTTAATTTTATTTAACAGGGGATAATATTATGATTCTTTAATTTTCTTAATGGCTCCTTTTTCAAGACGGCTTACTTGTGCCTGACTTATGCCAACTTCCTCTGCAACTTCCATTTGAGTTTTGCCTTGCATAAATCGTAAGTTAAGAATCAGTTTTTCACGATTGCCCAAATTTTTTATTGCCTCTTTTATTGATATTTCATTAAGCCAGTCTTCGTCGCTTTCACTACTTCCCACCTGGTCCATAACATAAATTGTGTCCCCACCGTCAGAATAAACAGGCTCATAAAGTGAAATGGGTTCAACTATTGCCTCCAACGCTAACACCACGTCAACAGGCTCAATTTCCATTTCTTTTGCAATTTCTTCAATAGTTGCATCTCTACCTGTGTCATTCTGAATACGTTCTTTAATCTGCATAGCATGGTATGCAGTGTCCCTAAGTGAACGACTGACCCTTATTGTGTTGTAATCTCGCAAATATCGACGGATTTCACCAATAATCATAGGCACAGCATAAGTTGAAAACCGTACATTCTGGGTAATATCAAAATTGTCAATGGCTTTCATAAGACCAATGCAACCCACCTGAAATAAATCGTCAGGATTTTCACCACGATTTGCAAATCTTTGTATAACGGAGAGTACAAGTCGCAAATTGCCCTCAATTAAATCGTGACGTGCTTTTCTGTCACCATCTTCCTTGATTTTTTTAAGAAGTTCCATTTTTTCTGCTTCTTTAAGCACCTTTAATTTTGTTGTATCAACCCCACAAATTTCAACTCTGCTGTAATGCAAAAAATCACTCCCGAATAAAGTCTCAATAAAAGTATTACCAAATACTGAAACTCTAAACGGGAGCAAAAAAATTATTTATTCAACTGTAACACTCTTTGCAAGATTTCTTGGCTTATCAACATCAAGACCACGCTCTACTGTTGTGTGGTATGCAAGAAGTTGCAAAGGAATAACCGTAAGTGATGGTGTTAAATATCTTGACGCGTCAGGAATAAAAATTACTTCATCTGCAATGTCTTTGATACCCTTTGTGCCTGCTTTCACAACCGCAATCACATAAGCACCGCGGGCGTGAACTTCTTTGATATTGGATACCATTTTTCCAAAAAGAGCGTTGTCAGTAGCAATTGCCACAACCACTGTGCCTTCTTCAATAAGTGAAATTGTACCGTGTTTTAGTTCGCCAGCACCATAGCCCTCACAATGAATGTATGAAATCTCTTTAAGCTTAAGTGAGCCTTCAAGGCAAAGTGGGTAGTCAATTCCACGACCTATAAAGAAAACATGTTCTTTTGTTGCAATAAGTTTTGAAAGTTTTTCGGTAACTTTATCACTTTCAAGTGCAACCTTGATTTTTTCAGAAATATTGAGGATTTCATCAGTGAAAATCTTCATACATTCCTCATCTATAAGCCCTTTTTCGTATGCTAAAAAGGATGCAAGAATATAAGAAACACCAAGTTGAGCAGAAAAGGCTTTTGTAGTAGCAACAGCAATTTCTGCACCTGCGTTTGTATAAATTACACCGTCACTCTCACGGGCGATTGTACTGTAAAGTACATTAACTATTGAAAGTGTGAATGCACCACGCTTTTTTGCCTCTCTCAAAGATGCAAGTGTGTCAGCAGTTTCACCTGACTGGCTTACAAAAATACATAAATCCCCTTTTTCGATAATAGGGTTACGGTATCTGAATTCACTTGCAATATCAACAGTTACAGGAATTCTTGCCAAGTCCTCAATAATATATTTAGCCACCATACCAACGTGATAAGCACTGCCACAAGCAACAATATAAATACGCTTTAAGTCCTTTATAAAGTTTTCAGGGAACTGGAATGGAAGCACGATTTTACCATTTTTTATGAGAGGGGATACCGTATCGTGCACAGCACGAGGTTGCTCATTGATTTCCTTTGCCATAAAGTAGTCGTATCCGCCTTTTTCAGCAGAGTCAATACTCATATTTATAGTTTTGATTTCGCAAGGCTTTTCGCAGCCGCTTTTATCATAAACTTTGATTTCATCTTTTGAAATCTCAATAAATTCATTATCGTTTACAATATAGCAATCTCTTGTGTAAGGCAGAATTGCAGGAATATCAGATGCAAGAAAGTTTTCATTTTTGCCTTTGCCTACAATTAAAGGACTATCCTTCTTCATAGTGAAAACCTTGTCTTCAAAACCTTTAACAAGCATTGCAACTGCATAAGAGCCATCTAGTTTTTCAGCAGTTTTAATAAGAGTTTTAAGAGCATCACCGTCAAAAAGACTCTCAAAAAGCTGTGCAATTACTTCAGTATCAGTTTGGGAAACAAACTCATAACCTTTACTGATTAAATCATTTTTTATTTCAATGTAGTTTTCAATTATGCCGTTATGCACAAGAGTAACAACACCATTCATAGACTTGTGTGGGTGGGCATTTGTTTTGTCAGGTGCGCCGTGAGTTGCCCAACGGGTGTGACCAATACCAACTGTGCCTTGCGGATTTTCTTTTTCTACTTCTGTCTGTAAATTCTGGATTCTGCCCTTTTCTTTGATTACGGTAACATCATTGTCACGTACAGCAATACCAGCCGAGTCGTAACCGCGGTATTCAAGACGACGAAGCCCCTCAATAAGAATAGGTGCTGCTTTTTCTTCGCCTACAAAACCAACTATTCCGCACATAAATCTGTCTCCTTTAAGTATTATTTCTTTTATTTATGTCAACAATAAGTTATGAGTAATCACAACCTAGTTTAATCAGCAATTATCTAAAAGGAAGTAAAAAAATGAAATTTTCATATATGAAACTGAATGCACAGAAAAACTTATTGAAAAATCATTTTGTTTGTTTTTGTATTTCATCTTTACCTTATGTATTTATTGTTTTACTTGTTCTTCTGAATTATTATTTGTATATTTTTCTAAAAGGTATAGATTTTGATTTTATCCCCTTTATTTCATCTTATGAAGTATATGTGAAAGCGTCACTTTTCACTTTAAGTGTTTGCGTTTCATTTGTTTTGTGGAAAGTTTCGCAGATTTACTCACATAAATACTTTTTTTCACAAACAAGCAAAAAACAAATAAAATTGCACTACCGTCAATATATAACTGCAATTACAGTTTCAATTCTGAAGTTTTTTCTGTCAGTCGCTTGGAGTGCATTTTATTTGTTACCTTGCGCAGTAACTTTTGCAACACTTTATTACTCTATACATTCAGGAGACTACAAATTCAGCGTAATGCTTACTCTTTTTGTAGCATCTGCAATACTTTTTATTATTGGAACAAGTTTTATTTATGTCACTCTTAAAAGATACTCAATGTGCAACTTTGTAATTTTTACAGAAACCGATTTGGACGCTATAAAAATAATTGAAAAAAGTATAACCCTTACTGAAGGCAATACGGTAAAATACGCATTTTATTGCTTGTCTTTTATTGGGTGGTTGCTTTCTTGCATATTAATAATTCCAATATTCTATGTTCTACCTTATATAAAAATGGCAAAATATAGTTTTTATAAAGCAATAACAAGACCCGTAAAACCTGAACAGAAACCCATAATATTTTATTTGAATAAAAAAGTGGTTGGAGATTAACATCACCAACCACATAATAGCACTTTAAAATTTTTATACAACAATTATGACGATATTGTAATATGTTGTCACCGTATTGTAATTAAAGAATAACACCCATTGTACCTGGTTTGCAAAGTGCAGCATTTGATTCATCAGTATCAATGTGCATAGCAAGTGCAAAGTTAGGGTTAACACGAACAACTACATCACCAAATGTAAGAGTTCTGTCATCAGATGTAACTTTAACTTCAACAATCTGCTTATCAACAAGACCGTATTTTTCAGCATCATCAGGAGTCATGTGAATATGACGCTTTGCAACGATAACGCCGTTTTCGATTTCAATTTCACCTTTAGGACCAACAATCTTGCAACCAGGAGTGTTAGCAATATCACCTGATTCTCTAACAACTGCCTGAACACCGATTGAACGAGCGTCAGAAGCAGAAATTTCAACCTGAGTAGCAGGTCTTACAGGTCCAAGAATTGAAACGCCAGGGAACTGACCTTTAGGGCCAATAACTGCAATTCTCTCTTCACAAGCATACTGACCTGGCTGGGATAAGTCCTTTTTCTTTGTAAGTTCGTAACCTTCACCAAAAAGGATTTCAAGGTGTTCTTTTGAAATATGAGCATGTCTTGCGCTTGTTTCAACTAAAACTGTTTTTTCCATATATCATTCTTCTTTCTTAAAAATTTTACAAATTTTGCTATTTATATAATAGACCTTTTTTGTGATTTTGTAAAGTGTAAAAGTGTATAACTTTATAACAATTCTTCAAAGGAATTTATGTAATAATCTGCAGTTTTACGAATTTCATCTTCGTCTTTTGCTGAACTTTTATCATAAACACCACAAGTTGTAAATCCACCTTTTTTTGCACCACGTATTCCCTCAATAATGTCTTCAAAAACTATGCATTCTTCGGGTGATACACCAATTCGTTCACTTGCAAGTAAATAGATATCGGGTTCAGTTTTGCCAATGTTGATTTCACTTACATAAGCATAGCTTGAGAAAAAGTCGAAAATCCCATGTTTTTTCAAAGTTTCTTCACAAACTACTTTTTCACTTGCAGTTGCAAAAGCCATTTTTATACCCTTGTCGTAAAGTGATTTAAGATACTCATAAACTCCGTCTTTCAAATCAACATTGTTAAGGTAACCCTGTGCACAAAGGTCTAACCATTCGTCAACAATTTCTTCTACACTTTCTTTTATGTTGTATTTTTCTTTAGTGTAAACTGCCGCAGCAGGTAAGTGCATATTTTTGATTATATCAATATACTCTTTTGTTACTTTAAGATTTCTACGGCTAAAAAATTCTTCATCAACATCGTGCCAGATGTGCATTGAGTCAAGAAGTGTGCCATCTAAATCAAAAATTGCACCCTTAAATTTTGTAATGTCCATTTTATTCACCGAATACATATTTATCTATTGCCTTTGCAACACCTGCGTTATCGTTGGTGTCAGTAATAAATTTTGCGGTGCTTTTAGCAAGGTCGTTTCCGTTTGCCATTGCGAAGGAGTAGTTACCATACAAAAGCATTGAACAGTCGTTTTCGCCGTCGCCAAAGCACATAATATTTTCACTCCCGATACCCAGCGCATTTGCCAAGCCTTTAATTGCAAATCCTTTTGTAGCATTAGTGTCAGTAATTTCAAGATTACCATTAACACCCTTTACAATAGGGAATGAAGATGCAAAAGCTACATCACAATTTTTGCTGACTTTTTCTTCAATTTCAAGTCTTTCTTCACCTGAAAGTGACAGAATGTTAAGTTTTTCAATACCTTGTCCGTTAATAAGAGCTTCAAGAGATGGAACAGGTTTAATAAAATCTTTAAGCAAAGCGTGAATGTGAGGGGAGACATGCTCTTCATCAAACATAGCGTAACTTTCATTATTCATATAACATTTACCATCAAAATAGATTTCATAAATCAAGTTATAATTTTTAAGAATGTTAAAAATCTCAATAGACTGAGTGCTATTCATAAGTGTTGAACAAACGACTTTACCCGTGTGTAAATCATAAGTAACAGCACCGTTTGAAGTAATAAGATAGTCAAGAAAGGGCAACTGTTCAACTAAATAATCAGTTAGAATTTTTGTCCTGCCACTTGCAATAGCAACCTTTATACCCATATCGTGAGCGCGTCTGAATGCTTTAATATTTTCTTCAGGAATAGTTACGTGATTACTATTCAAAAATGTGCCATCAAGGTCAGTAACTATAAGTTTAATAGCCATAAATCCACCTATATACAATAAATATTTGTGTCCCAGAATGAAATGTGTGAGTGATGACGCAGAAAAATTTTGTAATCCTCATTCATTTCTTTAATTTTATTTACAAGTGCGAATATATCTTCACTTTTGTGATAAACCGCCATACAAAGTTTCGGTTTGCTTTTTAGTGTGTTGACAGCACCTTTAAGCATTTCGTTTTCTGTACCTTCAATATCAATGTTTATGTATGAAAAATCCCCATACTCTTCAGTAATATAATCAACGCAACTTGCAATTTTTTCTTCACCTTGTGGTTTTGCAGAAGCCCCACGACCTTTATTACCATCAAAAGTAAGAGTACAGTTTTCACTCCATATAGCATTGTTAAGAGTAATGCAGTTTCTAAGGTTTTCACAGTTAAGTTGTAATTTTTTGAACGTTCTTGTATCTGGCTCAACTGCAACGATTTTGTTGTATGACTTAGTGTGGTTCAAGAATTCGTCTACCGTGTCACCACGATAAGCCCCAAGGTCAAGAAAACTCTCGTTTTCACCTAAATTGAGAATACGGTATGCCTCTTCTTTTGTGGTTTCGCAGTCAAAACAATAGTTCAAATCCCCGGTAATCTGAAAACGTATTATATTTTCAAACACTTTTTTAGATTGCTCGTCTGCCAGATAAGAATAAGCAAGTTTAATTTCGTCAATATGCTTTTTCAAAAAATCCTTATTGAAAATATCACTTTCATAAACCGGTACAGATGGCATGACAACTTTGTGCCGTAATGATAACGACTTAATATTATCAATAACTTGTTGTATAGGACTTGCAAAAGCCAAAGCAATAACAAAATCACCAATTTCACTTTCAAGCGCTGATATACTCTTTACCTCAAAACCATGAAAAGTGCGTTTTCGTACAAATCCGTCACTGGCAACTACTGCCGAAACGGTAATGTCAAGACGCTTAAATTCCTCGAACACTCGGTCTGCACCATTACCAGTACCATAAACTGCAATAGGTAGGGGAGTATTCTTCAAAAAATCCCAACTTGATTCAGTTGTCAATAAATCTTCAAACATAACTCCACCACCTTTCAGAAACTTCATATATGATACCATATTTCAACAAAAAATAAAAGCACTTGCTAAAAAATAACAAGTGCTTTTTGTATTCAAATGTATAAGCTTATTTTGCCTTTTTCTTTGGGTTCATAACAAGAGCACCAATAGCCATAATTACTACGAATACGATAAGGTAGAAAAGAACTGGACAGCTGAAACCTGCGCCTGCTTCTTTTGCTGCAAGGTATGGCATATAACCGTGTGAGTAGATAGCAGCAAATACCATAAATGCTGAACCGATAACACCAAGTGTAGGAAGAACAAATCTCTTAACTGCTGAAAGTTCTTTTTCTTTAATCATGAACTTGATGAACATTGGAATGTAAAGTCCGTAGATTGTGATGATTGGAAGTTCTGATGAGTCAAAGCTGAACTTGCCAAACCAAGGAGTAGCAGTAAGGTTTGCACCATAGAAGTAAACAAGCCATGCAGCAACGATTACAAGACCAATGATACATGAGTTTGAAGGCATACCAGAAGCTGGGTCAACCTGTTTCATAAGGTCAACTTTTGGACCCATGTTACGAACTGAAAGTGAGTACATACCACGGATTGTACCGATAAGAAGACCGTTAAGTGTGCCAAGACAAGAAACTGCAACGAAGAGGTTGAGAATATTACCAAGAACATTACCGAATACTGTTGTAAACGCAGGAGCAGTGCCTTCGTCCATAAGAGTCTGAACAGGAGCGCCACCTGCAACGCCAATGTAATAGAAGAGGTAAATTGCAATAATGATGATACCGCCAACTACAAGAGCGATAGGAAGATTCTTTTTGGAATCTTTGATTTCTGAGTTGATTGATGTAGCAAGAATCCAACCTTCATAAGCGAAAGCGGTAGCAACAACAGCACCAAAGAGAGGTGACATATCGCCAGCACTTGTAGCAAAGTTAGAAGTAAGGATTGATGTTGGTTCACCAGCAAGGTTGTGTGTAAGACCATAGATTGTACCAACAATTGCCATCAAAAGAAGTGGGATAAACTTGATAAAAGTAGCACTAATCTGAAGTTTACCGGCAAGCTTTGAAGAAAGAGTGTTAACTGCAAAAACTGCAATAAGAATAAAGCCTGCAAGTAAGAAGGTTTCAGTACCGGTTACAGGGTCACCTGCAAGTTGTAATTCAGGGTTAACAGAAACCAAGAATGTCAAGAAATATCTTGCTGTAAGCCAAGCGAGAACAGATGTCATTGCAGGCATATAGATTGTTGTTGCAAACCAACCCATCATAT
>CALBKQ010000104.1 GCA_937895645.1 uncultured Clostridia bacterium | reverse complement strand
TGCTGTTCGTCTTACTCATATTCCTACTGGTATAGTAGTTGCTTGTCAAAATGAAAGAAGCCAAATCCAAAACAGAGAAGTTGCAATGCAAATGCTCCGCAGTAAACTCATTGAAAAGAAGGAAAGAGAGCGTGAAGAAGAGGCGGCAGCAATCAGTGGCAAGTTGAAGAAAATTGAGTGGGGCAGTCAAATAAGAAGCTACGTCTTCTGCCCGTACACCATGGTCAAAGACCACCGCACCGCCTACGAAACGGGCAACGTGCAAGGGGTTATGGACGGCGACCTTGACGGATTTATAAATGCATACCTAAAAATGCAGTCCCAGAAAAACCTTGAAAACAACTAAACATAACAAAAAGGCTCGGTAAAAACCGAGCCTTTAATTTTTCCATTATGCAATTATCTGTTTCTTCTTGCTGCTTCTTTCATAGCCTTTTCTTTTTCTTCGCTCTTATTAACAATAAGAACTGAAATAGACCAGATAAGAATTCCAATCATTAAGAACATTACCCAGAAGAAAGCACCTTCAAGCTTTAATGTTGTAATGTCTACAAATCCAAGCGCCAGGTTTGCTATTATCCCTTCGATATTAAGAATACTTGATAAAGTAGCTTCACCGATGGTAATAGGATGAGCAAAGAAAATTGTAAATGAAATAAATGCCGCAATCATTGAAAGTGTTCCACCGGTAGAAAGACCGATAATAACTTTTGATTTATTTGAAAAAATTGCAAAGAATAAAATAATAAAAGCAAGAACAAGTGTTATTGCAAAGAAAATTGCAGCTATCAAAGCAGCTCTTAAATATTCATTCTCCCAAATGGAACTAATTGAAAGACTATTACCTTCACCTAAGTTTAATATCATATGAAGGGTGCTTGAAGAGTCAAAAATATCAGCAATAGACCATTCAACATATGTTCCGCCGGGGTCTTCTGAGCCAGTAAGATTATTTATAAGATTAGAAACCTCTTCATGCATTATAACAACCAAAATCATTTTTGAAAAATAAGCTAACGGGAAAGTTGCAACCGCCATAATTGCAGTTACAACCCTATAAAGAATATCAAATCCTGTTGTTTTTTGTTTAATTTTATTTGTTTTACTCATATTATTTCCCCCAAGAAGAGTTAAGTTGTACTGTTCTGTTAAACACAACTTTGTCTTCAGTTGATGTAATATCTACGCAGAAATAACCCTGACGCATAAACTGGAATGTGTCGCCTGCTTTAAGTCCATCTTTAAGACCGCCTTCAATAAGGCAATCTTTAAGGATAACAAGAGAATCAGGATTAAGATTTTCTGTGAAAGCACCTGCAGATTCGTCTGATGGATTTTCTTTGTTGAAAAGTCTGTCATAAAGTCTTACTTCTGCTTTGAAACTGTCCGCCTCACTTACCCAGTGAAGTGTGCCTTTTACTTTTCTTCCGTCAGGTGAGTTACCACCACGGCTTTCAGGGTCATAAGTACAGTGAACACAGGTTACATTGCCGTTTTCGTCTGTATCATAACCTACACACTTAACGAAATATGCACTCTTAAGACGAACTTCATTACCAGGGAAAAGTCTAAAATATTTTTTAACAGGTTCAACCATAAAGTCTTCTTGCTCAACATAAATTGTTTTGCCAAAAGTAACTTTACGTGTGCCCATTTCAGGGTGTTCAGGATGAATTTCTACTTCAAGTGTTTCAGTCTTATCTTCAGGATAGTTATCAATAACTACTTTAAGTGGACGAAGAACTGCCATAGCTCTTGGTGCATTAGCGTTAAGGTCGTCACGAACACAAGATTCCAAAAGACCATAGTCAACAACTGAATATGCTTTTGAAACACCGATTTTTTCACAGAAGTTTCGGATTGCCTGTGGGGTGTAGCCACGTCTTCTCATACCACTAAGAGTTGCCATTCGTGGGTCGTTCCAACCGTCAACAATGCCCTCATTTACAAGTGCAAGACATTTTCTTTTGCTTGTAAGACAATAGTTAAGGTTAAGACGCGCAAACTCAATTTGTCTTGGTGGCATTTCTATATCAAGTGCCTGTAAGAACCAGTCGTAAAGTGGTCTGTGATTTTCAAATTCAAGTGAGCAAAGAGAGTGTGTAACGCCTTCTCTTGCATCTGACAATGGATGTGCAAAGTCGTACATTGGGTAAACACACCATTTGTCACCTGTCTGGTGATGTGGTACGTGAGCGATTCTGTAAATAACAGGGTCACGCATATTGATATTAGATGCTGTCATGTCAATTTTTGCACGAAGTACCCTTGCACCGTTAGGGAATTCACCGTCGGTCATTCTCTTGAACAAATCAAGATTTTCTTCAATGCTTCGGTCACGGTAAGGGCTGTTTTTGCCAGGCTCTGTAAGAGTACCACGATATTCTCTGATTTCGTCAGCAGTAAGGTCATCAACATAAGCCAAACCTTTTTCAATAAGTTTTACTGCGCATTCATAAATGTAGTCAAAATAACTTGATGCAAAAAGACATTTATTCCACTTAAAACCAAGCCATTCAATATCTTCTTTAATAGCGTCAATATATTCTGTATCTTCTTTTTGTGGATTAGTATCATCAAGACGAAGATTGCATTCGCCTTTGTACTTGTTTGATGTGCTGAAGTTAATGCAGATAGCTTTTGCATGACCTATGTGAAGATAACCATTAGGTTCAGGCGGAAAACGAGTCTGCACTTTGTTATATACACCATTTTCAAGGTCTTCGTCAATGAAATCGTGTATAAAGTTTGAAGTAGTTGTAATAATTTCGTCCATAGTTTTGCCTCTTTATGCTTTATATGAATTTATCGCGTTGTCAATTCTGTTCATCACTTCATCTACGCCTAAAATCTGCATAATGTAATACAAATCAGGGGTATTTGTGCGAGAAGTAACTGCAACACGAATAACTGTTGAAACATCGCCAACATGACCTTTGAATGCGTCAGGATTTTGTTTGTATTCCTTAACGTTAGGAGTAAATCCACACGCAGAGCAAAGTTCTTTGATTTTGTTAAACCATTCTTCCTTTGTATCCTTTGCAGAATAGATTTCCTTATACTTTGTAAGGATTTCAACTGCATCTGTACTGTTTATGTGTTCAGGGAGAGTGTAGTCTGCACTGTAAAGTTCGTTGTAGAAGAAAGAAACGTAGTTTTCCACTTCTTCCCAACAAGCAATATCTTTTCTTGGCTTTGGATTATCACGGTCAATGTTAAGAATTGCTTTTGCTTTATCGCTGTCAGCCGTGAAAAGATTGTATAATTTTTCGTTATAATCCTTTGCCCAGCAGGTAACTAAATTGTAAACCTGTTCGCAAGTCATAACAGAAATAACATTTTTTGAAATATCATTGAATTTAATCATATCAAAAAGTGCACCTGAAACGCTCATCTTTTTAAGATTAAATGGGAATTTGCTGATGTCTTCTGTCTTGTTTGCTTTTCTCCATTCCTCAAAGTTTGAGTTGAGAATAGTAAGCATATATTCTTTAACAGACGCTTCAGGGTAACCTTTTTCAATGTAGTATGAAACGTTAGCCTCAGGGTCTTTTCTCTTTGAAAGTTTGCGTTTGCCACCATTTTCTTCTTTCATAATAGGGGCAATGTGGGCGTATTTAACAGGCTTGAAACCACAAGCTCTGAAAAGCTCAATGTGAAGAGGAACTGATGCAATCCATTCGTCACCACGCACAACGTGAGTTGTGTGCATTAAGTGGTCATCAATAGCGTGAGCAAAATGGTAAGTTGGAATACCGTCAGCTTTCAAGATAACAACATCATTCACGTTTTCACTCATTTCAATTTTGCCTTTAATCATATCGTCAAACTTAATTTTTCTTGAAATGTCACCGGTTGAACGAAGTCTGACAGTATAAGGCGCACCCGCATTGATTTTTTCAATTATTTCATCATCAGTAAGGTCACGGCATTTTGCATAAGCACCGTAGTAACCTTTAATGTCTTCATTTTCTTGTTTTGCACGGATTTCGTCTAAATCTTCAGGAGTGCAGAAACAAGGGTATGCCTTGCCTTCTCCCATAAGTTTCTTAGCAAAGGCACGGTAAATTGCTCTACGATGACTTTGAGTGTAAGGTCCATATTTGCCATCTTCACTGTCAAACCCCATAACACCTTCGTCAGGGGAAACGCCAAATGCCTTAAGACCTGTTACAATTCCTGTAACACCGTCTTCCACTTCGCGTTTTTTGTCAGTATCTTCAATACGGAGCATAAAAATGCCATCGGTAGTTTGTGCTGTAAGTTTTGATGCGAAACCTGCATAAAGTCCGCCAAAGTGTAAATACCCTGTTGGACTTGGTGCAAATCTTGTTACTCTTGCACCTTCCGGCAATTCTCTTGCAGGGTAAAGCTCTTCATAATATTCTGTGGACTTGTCCACATCACTGAAAATAAGTTCAGCAATTTTTTTGCAGTCTGTCATTTATATAAACCTCTTATTCAGGAAGTATTGCGTTTGTTGTTATGTATTTAACGCCATTTTTAATCATTTCGTTAAGCATTTCTTTTGTGTCAACTGTCCAACATGCAGCTGTAAGATTAGCATCGTGGATTTTCTGGATTGTTTCAGGATTACTGCGTTTTGCCTCAAAAGCAACACCGTTACCATTTTCAATACATTCAAGGATTTTTTCGTCAGTAATATTGTGAACAAGAAGCCACAAATCCATATCGGGAGAAAGCTTTCTGAATTCGCGAAGCACAGGTGCGTGGAATGAAATAAGAATAACGCTATCTTCAATACCATAATCGCAAATGATTTTGTAAAGAGATTCAACTTTGTCAGTTCTCTTATCTTTAACTTCAATCATAGGTCTTATGTTTGCCTCTTTGCAGATTTCAATAAACTCTTCAACAAGGCAAGGACGGGCATCAGGATAATCTTTGATATTAGCACCGTTTGTGTATCTGATTTTTGAAAGTTTTTCGTCATAAGACATTGTTTTAACGTCGCCTTTTTCTTCACACATTGACTGAAGCATATAGTCATGAATGATTACCCATTTACCATCAGTTGTGCAATGAACATCACATTCAAGAGCATAATAGTTGTATTTTGCAGCTTCTTTGAACGCCTCAATTGTGTTTTCAGGACAAACAGAAGAAAGTCCTCTGTGTGCTGTAAGATGAATTTCAGGTGCCTCGTTTTCAACTGATTCACTGAATTTGAGAGTCTCCTTTGCGTTTTTTGCACCATAACGGATGTCAACATACTTTTTTCTTGCAAGAATTGCAAGTGCAGTTGTTGGAATTGCAAAACCTAAAAATCTTTTTGTGCCTTTTTTCATTTTCCTCGCCCCTTAAATTTTGTGCATATTTATACAATTATAGTCATTATACAACAACACACCAAAAAAGTAAACGAATATTTTACAAAAATTTCAACTATTTTAATGTAATATATGTAACTTGCCTTTTTTGTTCTTTTGTGGTATAATTCAAACGTATATTGGAATTTTGCGTCTAAAAACAGAAGTAAAAATGAGGAATTGTTATGTTTGAAAACATTTACAATCAAATATATTACATTGGAATTCAGACAATGCGTTACAGCAAACGCTTTTTTAAGTGGTTATGGGCATTAATTCTTAAACCAATTAAGATGATTGGTACGCTTGTTTTTACCGTACTTATTCTTATCGATAAATTTGCTCTTAAAACATTCCACGAAAGCGTTACAGAGTTAAAAAAACTTATTACTGATGCGCAAGGCGTTTCTGATAAGATTGCAGAGGCAAAAACTGAAAGCAAGGGCAAGTTTTTCAAGAAAATTGCGGGATATGTGAAAAAAGCATATTTCCGTTATAAAAAAGCGTTCTTATATGTGCTTAATATTGCATTGCCAGTAATGTCGCTTGTTTTTCTTATCAATGTAGCAACTGCCTGGTCAGATACTACTTTTGCACTTGAAGTAAATTACAACGATAAAACTATCGGTTATGTGCAGAGCGAGGCTGTTTATAAAGAGGCAAGAGAGTTAGCTTATGACCGCCTTGATGTTTCTGCAACATCATCTGTTGTGACAGATGACGGTACTGAAGCTGAACTTATAGGCGATGCAGATTATAAAATTAAAGCAGTAAAACTCAGTCAGATTAACAATGCGTCTGAAATCTGTGATAAACTTATTGAAAACTCTGACAGTAAAATTACAAATGCCTGTGGAATTTATATTGACAACAATTTCGTTTGTGCAGTTAAAAATGAAACTGACGCTTTAAGCGTTTTTGATAATATTCTTGCAGAGCACGAAACAGACGAAGAAAACGCAGTCGTAAGTTTTGTGGAAGATATTAAATATGTTCAGGGTCTGTATCCTGATAATGAACGTACAGTTAAGGATGCGTCTTATTTAAGTGAAAAACTTAACTCTAAAAAGAGTGAAGCTCGTTATTATACTGTTCAGGCAGGGGATACTGTTTCACAAATTGCCCAGAAGTTTGATATGACATCTTCACAGATTTTCAATCTTAACCCTGAACTTAAAGAAAATATTTATATTGGTCAGAAAATCTTGTTGTCAAATGAGGTTAATTTCCTTCGTGTTCAGATTACAAAAACCGAAACAAGAAAAGTGGAAGTTCCTTATAAAACCGTTGAAGTCAAGACAGATAAACTTTATGTAGGTGATAAAAAGACAATCACCAAAGGTGTTAATGGTGTGGTAGAGGTAACGGAACTTGTAACTTATGTTGATGGGGTAAGGGTTTCAACAAAAGAAGTTTCGCGAACAACAATCAGTGACCCGGTTGATAAGAAAGTACAGGTAGGTACAAAGAAAAATTCATATTCATCAGGTGCAGTTGTATCAGGTGGTGGAAGACTCCTGTGGCCTACTGTTGGTGCATACTCAATTTCTTCAGGTTACGGCCGTCGTAGTTTTGGTGACGGTTGGCACGCAGGTATTGACATTGTGCGGCCTGGAGGCAGCACAGGTTGTACCGTTGTGGCATCTGAAGCAGGAACAGTTACTTTTGCAGGCTGGTACGGTTCAGGCGGTAACACAGTAATTATCAAGCATTCTGGCGGACTTTCTACAATGTATTGTCATATGAGAAATGGCTCGTTAAGAGTTTACACAGGACAAAGAGTAGTGCGTGGACAGGCGATTGGACAGATTGGTGCAACAGGTTATGTTACAGGAGCCCATCTTCACTATGAAGTTAAGGTTAACGGTAGAAATGTTAACCCTATGAACTATTTGAAGCGATAACATTATTTTATTTAGGATTTATTATGGAAAAGTTTGTAATTGCAGGACTTAAAACTGAATACAATGTGCGTGGTGAACTTCTTCGTGAACGTTCAAAGGATTACAAAGCAGATTTTGACGATAGTGAAACACAAATAAGGATTAATGTCAAAGAAGAGTTTATCAAAAAAAAGCATGAAGACCTTCCTCACCTTACAATAGATGAGCATGAGTATATGTGGACATGTGAGGCTTTTTACAGTGAAATGCTTAAGCACAATGGTCTTATGCTTCATTCTTCTTGTGTTGAAAAGGACGGATTTGCATATCTGTTTTCGGCACGAAGTGGTACGGGTAAATCAACACATACGCATTTGTGGCTTAAAAATCTTGATGGCACAAGAATTATCAATGACGACAAACCGGCTCTTATTTATGATGATGGCAAGTGGTATGCTTGTGGCACTCCGTTTTCGGGTAAAACAGACGAGAATATTGATGTTAAAATCCCCGTAAGAGCAATAACGTTTTTACATAGAAGTGAAACAAATTCTGTTAAAAGAATTCCACCATTCCAAGCCGTAACATTACTTATTGAGCAAACAATTAAACCGGCAGACAAAACACTTGCGGAATCAATGCTTGATAAAGTTGACAAACTTTTGAGAGATATACCGGTCTTCTTGTTAGGTTGTAATATGAATGATGATGCGGCAATAATTGCTTATAATGAAATAGAAAGGCTGATTAAGGAATGAAAATCAAAGAAGGATATATTCTTAAAGATGTTGCAGGGGCAAAAATTGTTATTGCAACAGGTGCTCAAAAAATGAACTTCAACGGTGTTATGACTTTTAACAGCGTTGGCGCAGATGTTTTTAATATGCTCGATGGCACAAACTCTGTTGAAGATATTGCAAAGAGAATTGCAGAAGATTACAGCGTACCTTTTGAAAGAGTAAAAACAGATGTAGAAAATCTTATAAATAAAATGAGAGAGCATAATTTGCTTGATGAGTAGAAATATGAAAGATTTAACAGTTTTGAAATGGATTTACAATAATTGCGGTAAACGCATAGCTGAGGGTGTGGCACTTGTTTTGCTTAACGCCTGGTCTGCTGTGTGCGTTACTCTGTTTGCAATGCTTTCAAAAACTGTAATGGACTATGCTCAGAATGGTGACGCAGACAAAATGTTCGAAAACGCCATTTATCTGTTACTTCTTATTGTGTCACAGATTGTAGTGCGAATCTGTGCGTCATTTATTGAGGCAATAAGTCAGGGTAAGGCAGAAATAAGGTTAAAGACAAGTGTTTTCAGAAATATAATTTATGGTGAATATGCAAACGTAAGCGAACGTCATAGCGGTGACCTTATGTCAAGACTAACTACTGATGTTGTTTATGTCAGTGATAATTATGTTCGTATTTTTCCTGCGTTGGTAGGATATGTGGTAAGAATAGCAAGTGCTGCTGTAGCTTTACTTGCTCTTGACAGACGATTTGCAATTGTGTTTATTCTTTGCGGTATAGTGGTTATTGTTGTTGCAGTGGTTTTCAGGAAAACTCTTAAAAATCTGCATCTAAAGGTACAAAAGAGAGATGCAAGAGTCCGCTCGTTTATGCAAGAAATGCTTGAAAACTTGTTTGCAGTAAAAGTCTTCGGAATTGAAGAAAAAATTATAAACCGTTCATATAAACAACAAAAGAAGTTCTATCGTGAAAAGGTAAGAAAAAAGAGCTTTTCAATTCTTGCAACAATCAGTTTTTCACTTGCCTTTGCAGCAGGATTTTTAGCAGCAGTATCTTACGGGTCCTATGGTATACTTAAAGGCACAATGACTTTTGGTACAGTTGTTGCAATCGTTCAACTTGTTAATCAGCTTCAATCTCCCGTGGTGGGAATTACAAGTGTGCTACCAGCATTTTATGGTATGTTGGCATCAGCACAGCGACTTATGGAAGTTTCTGAAATATCAAAAGATAGTGCAGAATGCGACACAAATATTACCTATGAGGATTTCGTACGTATCAAGGCAGAAAACGTAACATTTGGTTATAGCGGAGAAAATGTTATTTCAGAAGCTGATTTTTCAGTAGAAAAAGGCGAATTCATAGGTATTAAAGGCCCTTCAGGTGCAGGTAAATCAACAATTTTCAAGTTGATTACAGGGCTTTACGAAACAAGTGACGGAAGCATATATGTCGAAACAGACAAGGGCGTTCATTTCTGTCGTGCAACAAGACATCTTTTCTCGGTTGTTCCACAGGGCAATATGCTTTTTAGTGGTACAGTCCGTGAAAATATTACATTACTTCGCCCGGAAGCTACTGATGATGAAATCAAAACTGCGGTCACTGACGCTTGTGCAGAGTTTGTTTATGACCTTGAAAACGGCCTTGATTTTGTTTTGAGTGAAGACGGTGGAGGCATTTCTGAAGGTCAGGCACAAAGACTTGCGATTGTAAGGGCTTTATTGGGCAGCGGTAAAATTCTTCTCATGGACGAATCAACAAGTGCTCTTGATGATGAAAGTGAAAGAAGATTACTTAACAATCTCAAAAACCGTGATGACTTGACAATACTTTTTATTACACATCGTCAGTCAGTTCTTGATTGCTGTGACCGTGAAATTGAGGTTTCCAACGGTAAAATTTCAGAAAGTTAAAGATTTTGTAAAAAAAGATTGCATAAAGTAATCGGCTTTGATATAATAGGTTGGATTAAAACACAACACGAGAATTTGTGATAGGAGTGTTAATATGGAATACAATTCAAAAATGAACAATGTTGAAGAAGGTATTGACCTTCAAACTATAACTCAATATGCTGTTCGTGTTATACAGAAATGGTGGCTGATTCTCATTGCTGCGGTAGTATGCGCAGGTATCGGTTTTGGTGTAGCAAAACTCAACTATGTTCCATCATATACTTGTACAATGCGTTTTACTGTTGACAATAAAAATGAAAACACAGTTACAGCAGGTCAGTCAGCATCTGATATCAGTGCTAGTAGCCAGCTTGCAAGAAACTACTTGTATATTATGACAGAGTCAAGCAGTCTTATGGACCTTGTTGCTCAGAACAGTGGTTATAAAGTAAACGGTGAAGACCTTACAGGCACAGATGTTAAGAGAATGATAAGTTCAACTCTTGTTGAAGACACATCAATTATTGCTATTTCAATTACATCTACCAACCCAGATGTTTCTTATGCAGTTGCTACAAGTTATGTTAACAACTTCAGAACAATTACTGAAGAAGCATACCCAAGCACTTATGCCAAGAACTATGACCCACCAGTAAAGCCAGAGGCTCCGAATGCTAACAATACAACACTCCTTTACACATTATTAGGTTTCGTATTTGGTGCAGGCGTAGTTGTACTTGCAATTTGCCTTATTATATTCATTAAAGATACTGTCAAGGCATCTGATGACATTACAAAGAAACTTGGCAGTAAAATCCTTGGCTCAATTATCAGCGTTAAAAAGTCAGGCAAAGATGCTGAAAAACAGAACATTCTTATTACTGATAGAAAAACAGGCTTTATGTTTATTGAGGCATTTAAGCTTATCCGTACTAAAATTGAAAATGTTGCAAAACGCCAAAATTATAAAGTGTTTACATTGACAAGTGCATCTGAAGATGAAGGTAAAACAACAATCTCAACAAATACTGCATTGGCACTTGCACAGAACGGTAAATCAGTATTGCTTATTGACGCTGACCTTCGTAAACCATCAGTTTATAAAACATTAGGTGTTTCTGCTGCTAATGAAACAGGTCTTGCAGGCGTTATCCGTGGTGAAAAGTCACTCAGCGAATCAATCAAGTACTTTGAAAAGTTTAACTTGTTCCTTCTTATTTCAAGTCAGGCTGTTAATGACTCTGCTGAACTTCTTGCATCTGATGAAGCAGCTGAAATTATTGAGGCAGTTAAAAATGAGTTCGACTATGTTATTATTGATACTCCACCAGCAGGTCTTGTTGCTGACGCAGCAATCGTAACACAATATGCTGACGCATGTATGCTTGTTGTTCGCAACGACCACTCTCCAATCCGTCGTATTAAGAAAACAATTGAAGATATGAGTGCATCAGGTAAAGAAGTTATCGGTTGTATCTATAACGGTACTGA
Organism: uncultured Clostridia bacterium; assembly: GCA_937895645.1. Lineage (GTDB taxonomy): Bacteria > Bacillota > Clostridia > Oscillospirales > Acutalibacteraceae > Fimenecus. The sequence goes on along the minus strand of CALBKQ010000104.1, from coordinate 16,554 downwards.
AACAGGTGTTGCTAATAAATTCATTAGAACTTCTAGAAAACGCAGAAAAGGTTATGGATATGGTTACGGCTATGGCTATGGCTATGGTTATGGATATGGTTACGGCTATGGCGAAGACAAAAAGAACAAAAAATAATTAGAATATTTTATACAAACCGTACTTAGTGTACGGTTTGTTTTTCGTAAGGTGAAAAAATGAGTGTTAAAGAGAATAAAATGGGTGTAATGCCTATAGGCAAAGTTCTGTTTTCAATGTCTGCACCAATGATGCTTTCAATGGTAATTCAGGCGTGCTACAATATTGTTGACAGCATATTTGTGTCACAGTTAAGTGAAAATGCGCTTAATGCAGTTTCACTGGCATTCCCTTTGCAACAGTTGATGATTGCTGTTTGTGGGGGTACTGCGGTAGGTATGAACGCACTTCTGTCAAGAGCGTTGGGTGCAAAACAGTTTGAAAAGGCAAATCAAATCGCAAATACAGGCGTTTTCTTGTTTATTTGCAGTTACATTGTATTTGCGTTGATAGGTTTCTTCTTTGCAAAGCCTTTCTTTTTGGCTCAGACAGATGTAGAAGAAATTGTAAATTACGGAACAGATTATGCAACAATATGTATGTGTGGTGCAGTAGGTATTTTTTCACAGTTCTGTTTTGAAAAAATGCTTCAGGCAACAGGCAGAACATTCTGCACAATGATTACACATCTTATTGGTACTATCGTTAATATTATTCTTGACCCTATTTTAATTTTTGGTTTGTTTGGCTTTCCAAAACTTGAAGTTGCAGGTGCAGCGATTGCAACAATTTCAGGTCAAATAGTAGCAGGACTTGCAGCAATCATTTTTAATCTAAAGTTTAATAAGGATGTTCATATAAGTTTCAAGCTAATTCGTTTTAACAAAGAAATCGTAAAAGAAATTTATAAAATCGGTCTTCCCTCAATCGTAATGCAGTCAATCGGTTCTGTAATGACTTTCTGTCTTAATAAAATCCTTATCGCATTTACTACAACTGCAACTGCAGTTTTTGGCGCATATTTCAAATTGCAGAGTTTTATATTTATGCCGATTTTCGGGCTAAACAACGGCATGGTACCAATTATCGCATACAACTATGGTGCAAAGAAATATGACAGAGTAAAGAAAACCATCGTTATTACTATTGTTACAGCAATTTTGGTTATGTTTGTTGGCGTACTAGCCTTTGAATTTATACCACACATCCTTCTCGGTTTCTTCAACGCTTCCGAAAGTATGCTTCGTATTGGCGTTCCGGCGTTAAGAATTATCGGTACACACCTTCTTTTTGCTGGTTTCTGTATTATTGCAGGGTCTGTATGTCAGGCAATCGGCAATCCTAATCACAGTTTGCTTGTTTCTATCTGTCGTCAGTTGGTAGTGCTGCTTCCTGCTGCGTGGCTTCTTTCACAAACAGGACGACTTGAACTTGTGTGGTTTGCATTCCCTATTGCCGAGAGTGTGTCACTTATACTCAGCGCAATATTCTTAAAGAAAACATTAAAACGTGCAAAAGAACGAATGAAAGATTTAATTTCATAAAATTATAGGGTAGTTAAAAACTACCCTTATTTTTTTGTAAAAAATGAAAAAAATATATAAAAAATAAAGAAAATCTTTGAAAAAAGTAGAAAAAATCTTTACACAGATTAGATTTGTCAAAAAACAATGTCAAAAAGTCATAAAAACTACCTTGAAGTTCACTTGAACCTGTGATATAATCATATCACCAACTTAAGGAGGTGGAGTATGTTGGAATTAATACCAGGTACAGTGCTGAACTTTAACAGCGTTGCGGCAGAGAATTGTTATTCTGTCATAGCTCCGCTGTTAACAGTTACAAAAGGCTTAACCTTGGCACAGGTCAGAGAACTTACGGGGCTTGAAGCCTCAACAATTCAGAATTGGGTAAAGCGTGGTTGGGTGAAAAATCCTGAAGGTAAACGCTACGGCGAAGAACAAGTAATGCGTATCATTCTTATAAATATGATGCGTGGATCAATGCAACTTGAACAAATCGCATTTCTGATGAGTTATATCAACGGGTCAGTTGAAGACCGTTCAGACGACATTTTACCAGACAGGGAATTATTCAATATTCTGTGCAGTATAATTTATACGTGTCAAAAAAATGCTGTTGCAGATACAGAATATCTTGACCGTGTCATTGACAATCGTCTTGAACACGCAAAAATTAGCGACGGTGTTTCTCAGAAAAAACTGAGAACTGCGCTCAGAGCTATGGTACTTGCAATTCTTGCAACACAAACGAAAGAACTTGCACAAAAAGCATTCATTCAATTAATGTAAGGAGGGGGTTGTATGACAGATTTTTATGTATCAGTTTCACCTGATGAGGCCATTGACCTTATTGATAAAGAGATTATAAACGGTTCCATCACAGGCGAAAAAATTGACGAATATGTAAGCGACATGGGCAACGGTACAAAACTTACGGTTTCAGTTTATGAAAAGCATTATTACCGTGCAAGTAATCGTCTCACATTGACAGTCGTTGCAGATAACCTTCGTGGCAGAACACATATTCACGTTGTAGGCGGTGGCGGAGGTCAGGGTCTTTTAAGGTTTGACTGGGGTGCATCAGGCAGTTTTGAAGATACGGTTATGGATGCCCTTTACAAATACGTAATAAAATAAAGTAACAACTGAGTAAAGGAGTGAAAGATTTGGAGTTTTTATTTGAAAACCTATGGGCGTTATGGGTTGCTGTGGGTGTTGTAGCCCTTATAATTGAGCTTTCTACAGCAGCACTTGTTTCAATATGGTTTGTACCTGCGGCGCTTCTCACTTGCCTTGTGTCTTTGGTTGTTGATAGTTTTCTTGTTCAGGTGCTCATTTTTGTTATACTAAGTATAATTGCTATGTTTATTTCTCGCAAAGTTTACAAGAAATACATAAAAAAAGACAAAGACGAAGTCAGTGCAGACAGTAAACTTATCGGCAAATATGGTAAAACTACAGAAGACACAGATGGTCTTAGTGGCAAAGTGATTGTAGGCGATATCTATTGGAAAGCCAGAACCCAGAATGGCGAAAAAATCGAAAAAGACCAATCAGTTAAAATAGTAAGCGTTGATGGAACAACGCTAATTATAACTAAGTAATTATTTATTAAAGGAGAAACATTATGGAATTTATTATTACACCTTTTATTATCATCGCAATACTTGTAATTGCAATTATTATCAAAAACGTAATTATTGTACCACAGGCAAACGCTTATGTTATTGAAAGACTTGGAGCATACAACACAACATGGGAAACAGGTATTCATGTTAAAATCCCTATTATTGACAGAGTTGCAAAAAGAGTAAGTCTTAAAGAAGCGGTTGTAGATTTCCCACCACAGCCTGTTATTACAAAAGATAACGTTACAATGTCAATAGATACAGTTGTGTTCTATCGCATAATTGACCCTAAGCTTTACACTTATGGTGTTGAAAGACCAATGATGGCTATTGAAAATCTTACAGCAACTACACTCCGTAACATTATCGGTGATATGGAACTTGACTCAACTCTTACTTCAAGAGATACAATCAACTCACAGATTACAACAGTTCTTGATGAAGCAACAGATGCTTGGGGTATCAAGATTAACCGTGTTGAACTTAAGAATATTATGCCTCCAAAAGAAATTCAGGATTCAATGGAAAAACAGATGAGAGCTGAACGCGAAAAGCGTGAGTCAATTCTGAGAGCGGAAGGCGAAAGACAGTCGGCAATCTTACAGGCTGAAGGAGAAAAAGAAGCGGCGATTCTTCGTGCAGAAGCAAAGAAAATTGAAATGGTGCGAGAAGCGGAGGGTCATGCTGAGTCAATTAGATTGCATAAAGAAGCCGAAGCGGAAGGTGTTTTAAGGTTGCAAAAGGCAGAAGCACAAGCCATTGTATTGTTAAAGCAATCTGGTCTTGACAATGATCAAATCGTCCGTTTGAGAAGCTTTGATGCCCTGAAAGTGGCAGCAGATGGACAAGCAACAAAAGTGATTATTCCTTCAGATATTCAAAATATCACAGGATTAATTGCTGGCGTAAAAGAATCTGCAAAATAGTATTAAATCCCCAACAACGGGGATTTTTTGTTTTCTAAAGCAATTTCTGTGCCTGTTCATCTATTTTGGTTTATGAAAAGGAAGAAAGCGATGCCCTCTAGCTGACATCGTTTTTCGCCATAATACAAATAAATAAGACAAAAGAAGGGAGATATATATGAAGATTATTAAGAGAAATGGAGCTGAGGTGGATTTTGATGTCTCAAAGATTATTTCGGCTATTTCGCGGGCAAATGAAGAAGTGCCAGAGCATGCAAGAATTAGTAAGCATTTGATTAATGCAATCGCAGAAGATATCCTCAATGATTGTGATCAGATGGCGCAAACTCCAACAGTAGAAGATGTGCAAGATATGGTAGAATATTATCTAATTAAGTATGGGGCTGCTGTTATAGCGAGAGTGTATATAAAATATAGATATAAAAGAGAAGCTGCTAGAAACACACAGAGTACTTTTTTTGATGCGATTGGTGAAAAATTAAGAGCGAGTAATGTCCAAAATCAAAATGCGAACCTTGATGAACACTCATTTAGTGGAAGAATTGGCGAGGCCGCTGACGTAATGACGAAAAAATATGCATTGGATTATTTGGTTTCTACAATGGCAAAGAAAAATCATGAGGATGATCTTATTTATGAACATGATTTAAATTCTTATGCGGTGGGAATGCACAATTGCTTGTCCATACTATTTGACATGCTGCTCGCAAGAGGGTTTAAGACGAGACAAACAGATGTGAGACCTGCAAACTCTATTAACACCGCGATGCAGTTGGTGGCTGTAATATTCCAATTGCAAAGTTTACAGCAATTTGGAGGATGTGCGGCTACTCATTTAGATTGGACTATGGTACCATATGTAAGAAAGTCATTCTTCAAACATTATGTTGTGGCATATTTGAAACAAACCACAGCTTTCGCGGGCTTGGATTTGCTTTCAATGATGTTTGATAACTATGAGGAGCATCTTGATAACGGTTTGGTTATTACAAGGAATAAATTTGAAGATTGGGTTGATGAAAACAAAACTCAGTTCTTTAAAGTAACTGGTTTAAAAACAGAAGATTTTAGATTGGATAACAAAGAAAACTTGGACCCTGTGCTGTATCAAAGTGCGTTGTTTGACACAATTAAAGAAACAATGCAGGCTGTCGAAGGTATGTACCATAATTTGAATACACTACAAAGCCGTTCGGGTGGACAATTGCCATTTACATCGATTAACTTCGGTACATGTACTATCGAAGAGGGTCGCCTTGTCACAAAAGCAATTTTGGAGACATCACTGAAGGGTCTCGGTGCGCTGCATCGTACATCTATTTTTCCTTGTACCATTTTTCAAAGCATGAAGGGTGTGAATAGAAAACCTGGGGATCCAAACTATGATTTGTTTCAAACGGCGCTTCAATCAACAGCAAAAAGACTGTATCCAAATTACGCTAATTGCGATGTTCCAATGCAGTTGGATTGGGTTAGATATGATAGAAAGATAAAGAAGGAAGTTATAGATGACCTATCAAGCGAAAAGTATAACATGTTGATTCGCAGATTAGAAGAAAATCAAGAACTGAAAGACTTATTAATGCTTGATGTTGTGGATGGAAAAATTTTGATTAGACAAGATCAGACGCCGATAGAAATCATGTCCACAATGGGTTGTAGAACTCAAAATGGCGCAGATATCAATGCCAAAGATGATTATCGTCTCAACATAAACAGTGTTATTGCGGATGGAAAAATCAAATCTGGAATTATTTCAGCTGCTCAGAAAGACGGACGCGGAAATATTTGCCCTGTAACAATCTTAATGCCAACAGTGGCTATGATGGCAAAAGAAAAGGCAGAAAAGAATAAGACGGATGTCGTAGAAGAGTTCATGAAGCTGTTAGATACGAAAATATACGAAGCCAAAGACATGCTAATTGAAAGATTCGAGTGGATTTGTTCACAAAGTGCTTCTGCAGCCAAATTTATGTACGAAAACCAAGCGATGGCTGGATATATCCCAGAAGAAGGTATTAGGAGTGCACTCAAGCATGGTACACTAGCACTAGGACAACTTGGTTTGTCTGAAACACTTTATATCCTGATTGGTAAAAACCACTTAACAAATGAAGGCATGGAATTGGCAAAAACAATCGAAGAACTTTTCAAACAAAGATGCGCTGAATTTAAGGAAGAATATAAATTGAATTTTGGTGTGTATTATACTCCAGCAGAAAATTTGTGTTACACAGCAATGAAAAGATTTAAGGCAAAGTACGGAGAAATACCTAATGTTAGCGATAAGGAATTTTTCACAAATTCTATTCATGTGCCAGTTTGGGAAGAAGTTGATCCATTCCAAAAAATCGATATAGAAAGCCAATTAACACCATATTCTTCCGCGGGATGTATTACTTATGTTGAGCTGGAAAGTTCGTGTTTGAATAATTTGGACGCATTGGAGACATTAGTAAATTACGCTATGGATAAAAATATTCCATATTTCGCTATTAATGTTCCAAATGATATGTGTCAAGGATGTGGATATACAGGAGAATTAAATGATACTTGCCCTGTTTGTGGAAGTGATAATATCCAAAGACTGAGAAGGGTAACTGGGTATTTGACTGGAGATTACAAGACCGCATTTAATAAGGGGAAACAGCAGGAAGTAGAACTAAGAGTAAAACACTCAAAGAATATTCCAAATTGGAGAAGATAATATTATTTGAATATTAACAGATAAACCGCTCAACGCAACGTTGAGTGGTTTTTATTGAAATAAGAGTAAGTGGAATATTTGCGTCAAGATTAAAAATTCTAGCACGTGCATAGTAATAGGTAACGCCGTCTCTAAGAACTCTGCTGAAGAATGTTTTAACCATTTGATAATAACAAAGAGCGTGTATTTCACACGCTCTTTGTGTTTGAATACCCTTCAGTATCATCTCATTTCAACCATAATATAAAAAACAAGGAAAGGAAACGAGTGTTATGTTATTTATAAATTATCCAACAAAAGACCAGTGGAGAGAATTAGGACAAAAAAGAAAGCTGGCTTTTAACTATTTTGGCGGATACTGTGATGTTGATGAGAACGCGTTGGAAAATGTTGAATGCGTCGAGTTGTCAAGTTGGCATGAGCTTTATGTGGTTAAGCACTATTGCCCTTTAAAAGCTGATATAAAAGACCATGATGTGTGGATTTCTCCAGATGGAAATTATTACAATGGCGATGCACACGAAGTGGTCGCTGAAGATATTTTGCAAATTATATATGGCGAAGAAGTAGAATGGTGCGCTGGCGATAGATTGGAAGCAAAAGGATGGATTAGAGCATGCAGTGGATATATGTGGCCGATTAGAGTAAAAGAATATAGTGAGAAAGAGGTAACACAAGCTCAATACGATGCCCTATGGGATTATTGTAATTATCATCATTTACAATGGCCAGACGGTATTGTAATAAGATAATTGAAGAATTGTGTTTTTGTGTTTTTTTTTGCATACAACCAATACATTATTCTATGTTGTAAAAAAATCAATGGAGGTGGCTATTATGGCTAAACAAAAATTGACAGAATCACAATTAGAATGCAGAAAAAAATTATCAACTATATTTGATGAGTTAGGTCCATTAAGAAATGATGTGTTTCTTGCTGCAAAAAGCATCGCTTATGACAAACCATTGTTGTATGCGCAAGAGTGTGGCGTAGAAGTAGAGACCGAAGGCTTGTTTGGACAAACAAAGAGAAAACATGTGAGATTTTCTTCGCCTGGGGATTCAATTAAAATATGGGCTGGTGTAACAATGAATGGAGAATATACTCGGGGTTGGTTACAATTTAACAACACACAAGATATAATTAATAATAATGGGTTTAGTCCAAATGAATATAGTAATTCTGAATACTATACTGGCGGAATTACAGGCCCATTTTTATATATCGAGGATGATGAAAAAATATTAACCAATATTGACATGAGAGAACAAGTAAAAATGTTGCGTAGCGTAATTAATGATCCAGATAACGAAATTACAAAAGAAAAGTTAGCTGAATTAATTCCACATAACGCAACATTAAGCGATTGGAGAACTGTAAGAAGTGAAGAGATGGAGTTAAGACGAAGTAAGGATATCTTGTCACAAAATATTATGGATGGACCAGAATCAAATGACGAACAATCATTAAATGAATTGGTGAGATAATTAATAAGAAAACTGGACTTGCAAAATGGGTAAGTCTGTTTTTTTTTGCATTTTCTAGTCAATGTAATCTATTTTATGCTCATCCATTGGAGAATAGCAAATTATCAATGAAAGGAGAATGCGATGACAACAAAGAAGTTGGTTGTAAAAATCACATTGAAAGTGATTGTTTATGCAATTATTTCAACAATTGCAGTTTATGTGTTAACCAATCCAATTATCAATAATGAACTCGCACTTGGACAGATGGAAAATGACAATACGTTGTTTTTACTGATGGAAACTTATAATAGAGTAAAACCATTTGTTTCTGTCTTATATGTGTGTGTGTCGTGTTTATTTGGATGGGCAATTGTAAGTGATGTTGTAAAATTTGTCAAAGCAAAAACAAACAAAGGAGAAGAAAAAGAATGAAGAAGAAAATTTTATTGCTGGTAATGTTGGTTGGACTGATGTTTATGTTAGGTGGTTGTGTAAAGCCATATGATACACCAGAATTTGTGACTATCGAAGCATCACAGACGGCGTTTCTGATTCCATTGGTTGGTGATTCAAGTAATCAGGCTGCGTTTGAATCAGAAGAGTTGCTCTTGGAGGCTAAGGTTGCAACCAAGGAGATTCAGATTCCTCATCGCTGGGTACAGACTGATAGATGGAATTGGGTTGGTAAATGGAAGGCTTCCGCTAAGCTGATTATTGTAGAACGGAAACCAGTGTCTCGTTCTTGGGAATCAGGTGCATCGACTGCTGATAGCAGCAATAGAGCTATTTTCGGAGAAACATCAGATAATATTGGTATCTATGTGGGGATGAACTGCACCGCTATGATTGAAGAGAAGGATGCAGCAAAGTTCTTGTATAGATACAATAATACGCCGTTGGAAACCATCATCGATACTGATATTAAGAAGATGGTTGAGGATCGATTCAACACTGAAACCGCAAAGTACACATCAACTGACTTGGGAGCCAAGAAAGGTGAAATCATGGAAGCTGTAAAGACTTACGTAGTTGATTATTTCAAGGACTATGGAATTACTATTACAGTACTTGGTCTGAAGGAAGGTATTTCGTTTGAGAATCCAGCAATTCAGGAGGCTATTGATGCAAAATTCGCATCTGAACAGGAGCTTGTAATTCAGCAGAATAAGAATGAAGCAAATATTGCTAAGGCTGAAGCTGAGGCAGAAGCCGTTTTGATTGCTGCAAAAGCTCAGGCAGAGGCAAATAGATTGCTGACGGAATCTTTGACTGGATCGGTGTTAACTCAGCAGTGGCTAGAAAAGTGGAATGGTGAACTTCCGAAGTTTATGGCTGACGGAACCGATTTTATGGTTGGACTCGAGGAAATGGAATAATAACAAATGGGGTGCTTTGTAGCATCCCTTTTTTGTTTGTTCTAATTAAAAAAATAATATTTATGATGACCAATCTATTTTGTTTCCGCTATATTATAGATAAAACTATCGTTCCTTTTATTGCGACAAAAAAAGGAGACAGTGAGTGGTTATATATACTCAGAAGGCACAAATTCTTGAAAAAGATAAAATTAAAATATGTTAAAATAAGGAGATTGTTATGTACTATGGTAATATAAAAAAATGTGACATAGCAAACGGTCCAGGTGTGCGAGTAACTTTATTTGTATCTGGGTGCACCAATAAATGCAAAGGTTGTTTTCAACCAGAAACATGGAATTTTTGTTATGGCACTAAATACACAACAGAAACAGAAGATGAAATTGTAGAAGCACTGAAACTTCCAGGAAGGGCTGGACTAACGTTACTAGGTGGCGAGCCATTTGAACCTGAAAATCAGAGGGAATTGGTTAAATTGCTCAGAAGAGTTAAAAATGAGTTGCCAAACAAAAACATTTGGGCATTCACTGGATTTATTTATGATCGCGACCTGCTGCCTGGATGTCGAAAGTATTGCGAAGTAACTGACGAGCTGTTGTCCATGTTAGATGTGTTGGTGGATGGACCATTTGTAGAAGAAAAGAAAAATCTCACACTGTTGTTTAGAGGGTCTGAAAATCAAAGATTGATTGATATAAAAAAGACTTTGCAATCAAATCAAGTGATTTTATTGGATACATAATTTTTGCGAGAGCTATAATAGCTCTCTTTTTTGTTGTTCAGTCAGTATATCTTCTAAATTGAAACTAAAATCGATAGCCCATAAAAACGGCTAAAAAGAGGGAGATTATTATGTCGAGAGAATTATCAAAGAAAGAGCAGGTAGAAAAATACAACATGCTTGGAGATTTAACCATGGACGAATATGTTGCCATGAAAGCATATTTAGGACAAAATACTTTGCATGTTGATAATTTAAAAATGGATCAAATTTATAGAGTCGATGGCTTTGGAAATAGAGAAAAGATTGAATTTGATCAAATTCAAAAAGGTGATACAATACGAATTACTGGTGACTTTGGGAAAATTACTGGAGGAACACAAAAACATGGAACAATCCAAGTTGAAAACGTAAAAGATTGCCAATTTGATCCAGAGACTGGAGAATTATTATTTGATAGTGATAAATTTTGTATAACGAGTTGTGATAATGTGGGAAAAACAGCAAAAACGATTTCCACTATTCTTGAAAATCCAGATTGTTGGTTAGATAAAAAATCGTTGTCAGAGGCAACGCGTGATATGACATTTAGTGATTATAAGGAAATTAGAGACTTAATGAATAGAGAAAATGAACGTGATTATGATTTTTACAATACCTCACTTGATGATATTATTGAAGAAGAATATGAAGAAGAACTTGAAGAGGATTTAGAGCTGGACTTGGAACAGGAATTGAAGGGAACTTTTGGTTGACAGTGTTTCGAAGAAATAGCAGGCGTTGCCTGCTATTTTATTGCGATAAATGCGCATTTATGATACAATGATTGAAAAATATCCCTTACTTTTCGTAAATTCTCAACTATATTATTAGAGAAACATTATTTGAAGGGAGAATATCAAATGTATAAATTGAAAATTAAGATCATTGCGTTGTTTACATTAAGCGCATTGTTCGTTCTTTTATTTAACGGTTGCAATACAAAGTGCAATAACAACGAAACATCTTCAAATGAGACTAAATTGGAAGATGAGTTGATTATACCAGACGCAGGTAAGTCTGGCGGTTATAAAATTGAGACAGAAACAATTCAATCAATTGTATTGGTAGATGAAACATACAAGTATACCAAGTTTAAAAATGCAGAGAGAACAATTGAATATTATGCTGGTCCAACAGAGATGATTATTGTTGATGTATATGGTGACATGACAAAATGTTATTCATATTCATTTGATGATATTGGACAGGTTTATGAAAATCCATTGAAACATATTTATAAAAATATTAGCAATCTCGACTTTAAATACAAAATGTCAGAAAATGGATTGCGGGTTTATGAAGCAACAAAAATCATACAGTCAATTGTTCAAAAACAAGTCACATACACTTGTTACGTTCTTGACCTTGATTGGATTAATGAAAAAACTTATCGATTTAAATATTATGTATACGAAGATGGTTCCACTTTAATATCTGCCGAAGCGCCAGATGAAATCAACCCGATAATTACAAAAGATACAAAATGGAAAATTGATATTGATGGGTTGAAGATTATCAATAGCGAAAATAATGATGATTTGGACTTAAACATAGTAGAAGTATCAACAGGACAAGCATTGCCGCCAAATAGTGTTGACGCCGAGATTGTAGAATATGACCAGGTTGTTTCGGTATATGTTAACTCAGAGAATAACATTGAGGCGTTGAGATATGTTGAAGATAAAGGAAAAAATGAAAATTTAATTCAGATCATTAATGATGTTCAAATTGTTAAGCCAATTATAACGGATGATATGATACCAATGACGCCAGATGAGTTGCAAATGGTGATGATGTTATTAACAATGATTGAATCGATTGTCTGATTAAATTGTTAATGAGGTGCTAAGATGCAGTTAATCAGAATATTAGAAGAACAAGATTTAATTGTTGACTATGATCCAGAAAATGGCAAATATCGCGTAAGCGTATTTGAGAATAATCATTTTCAAGAAGAATATTGGTTTGAAGCACATGATGATAAAGAGATTCCAAAAAACATAAAGGAGGAATTTGATAAACCAATTAGGGACTTGTTTGGCGTGGCAGTTATGTTTTGCTTGGCAATGAACCTAAACAATAATGGCTGCAAAAATTGTCCAGTAATATTATGCGATTATGAAAAACGGACTGAACATGAAAAAACATGTTTCCACGAGCCTTGTCAGGTGAATCTATATAAGTGGTTATTGGCAAAAGCAAAAGAAGAAAATTCGTTGAATTGATTTTAAAGATGAGGCAAATGCTTCATCTTTTTTATTTACTTTTATCTATCTTAAGAAAAACAATTCACATGGAGGTATAAACATGGAAGAATATAATAAAAGTTTAATGGAAATTTTAAGAGAAGAGAAACAAGAAGATGTATTGCAGCAATTGGCGCAAAAGGCATATGGGGAAATGTTAACACATGGAGATTATCTAATTCATAATGATTTTAGCATGATTGAAGGCACTCTGCAGTTTTTTAATGAAGAATTAGAAGAATGGATCAATGTAAAAGATGTGAGTGAAATCGAACCAGGTATGAATGTGAAACTCGAAATTCAAGATGTTTATGGTAATGGGGAACTTCAATTTAATAATGTGCGCGAATTTGCAATGCATGATGGAGAAGTGGCAATCAGTGCAGAAAACGGATTTGCTTCATCATTAGAAATTAACGAATATGTTCAACAAATGTGGGATGAAACGCCAACAGTAATTGTTGACTTGCTGGATGATTTGCAAAATAAGAGATGGGAAATCGAAAACCTTGATGATGAGTTAAGAGAGGTAAGAGCAAATGCTGAACTAGATCTGGCCGCTTTATATCAAGAAGAAAGCGAATTGTCGGAATTGGAAAAAGAAGAAAGCGATAATAGTTATCAAAATAAGGGCTCTCTAAATGAGCTTAGTGGAATAACAAAGAAGTATCAAGACTTAAAAGATGAACTTAAAAAGAAACATGATGCCATAATTGAAGAATTAGAAAAAGATGAAAAAGAGATAACAGACAAGATCAAAGAAGCAGAAAAAGAAATTGATGAATTGAAAGGAGAATTGAAGTACATTAGAGAAAACAAACGACATGTAACCCACGATGATTTGGTTGCAATATTGAAGTTAGATGGTACATTAGAGGAAATCAAGCAAGCGGTTGAGAAAAGAGAATTGATGCCTGTGGAACAAGATCAAATCTTTAAATTCCTGGAAGCTCAAAATAAGGAGGAAGCGGATAAGGCCTTTAAAGAGATTCTTGACAATGTGGATAAAATTCCAACCTTTGATACTCCACAAGAAGAAAGAGATGCTTGGAAGAATATTCGAAAAGACTTGGTAAAAGATATCGCAGATGTTAATAATCGACGTTTGCTACAGGAAGTTGCATATGAGGATTATGAAAAACAATGCAATAAATCTTTACAATTATTAGCTGGTATGCCTCAAACAGAAGCGATGCAAAAAGCACAAGAAGAAATGGGAATGAAACTAAGTACTGATAAGCAAAAATTGGATATTACGACTTACCAGCACAGTGCTCTTGGTTTGATGCATGCACATGCAAAATCTGAAGAAAGACAAGCGTCTGCAAAAGTGTTCGCATTAGAAAGTCAACCATATCGTGATTTCTTAAAACAATCTTGGGATGGACTAACTGATCTGACTCGCAAGTCAACGGAATATGTCAAGGACACATGTCTGCAAATTAAAGAGCGTATGGATTTATCAAAAGAACATGCAGAGAATAGAAGTGAAGCAATCAAAGTAACAAAAGACCTTGACTTTCACCCAATTGAAAATATGAAAAATAAATTGAAGCTGGCTCAAGCTGATTATTTAGTAAAGAAATCAAATAGAGAAAAAGCACATGCTCATAAGCAGGAGCAGACAATAATCAAAAAAGCTGAAAAGATACTAAATAAGGAGCTCAAAAAGGAATTTGATCGTGAACAACGACAAGAAAGATTGGATGCATATGGACGAGGTGAAAAATATTACTTTGATCCCAAAAAGTTTACACCAATTAAAACAGCATCTATTAAAGAAGCAATGGAAATTGTTAAAGATAGTAAAAATCCTTGGACAAAAATACAATGTTCTATTTACAAGAACACAAAGAGAAATGGTATTCGTCACGAGAAAGAGATGTTAAAGAACTTGGAACAAATAGCATCGAATATTTCTAGAAGACAAGAGAATGTTCGTAATATTTATAAAGATATTGCAACTCATCAACACGCTGGCGACTATGGTAATGGACATAAAAAATTCCATGACAAATTGGATCAGAATTACAAAGACGCGCAAAGAAGTAATACGTTTGGACAATCAGAGTTTTCTGGTGCATTGCGCAAAGCAATGGAAGACCACGGTTATGACTTCATGATCGATTATGAACGATAAATCACATAAAAAGATGAGGCTTGCTCTCATCTTTTTTTTATTATTGCAATTTTTAATATATTATGGCATACTGATAAGTGAAAACAAAAACTTAAATTTGGAGGGTACAACCCCACAAAATAATCACCAAAAATAAGAAGAAAAATTTTCTATTATTTTTTATTGTTTCGCCCTCCCCATTTTTGATATAGCGTCCATAATATGGTTAAACAAAGCGAATAAGCGCCAGAGGCGCATGCCATATGAGAACGAACACCATATCAAAAGAAAGAGAGGTTATTAGTTTGAGTTAATTGATCGAGAGGTAAGAAGTATGTTTAATTTTGTAAAGAATCTGGGAAAGAAAAACAAGATCGTGTCAACTGAGTTTATGACCGATGAAGAATATATTGCAGCTATTGAACCACGCATTTTGGAAGTGTGGCTCGACAAAGATCTGAGAGAACAGTATGGAATTGTTGGAGTGTTTACAGAAACAGCTAAAAGAACTAAGAAGTTAAATTCTGAAGAAGCGTTTTTATGTTTTTGCAAACTATATGATATGTCAATGCAGTGGATGACTGTAGCTAACAAATTTAGTGATGGCGCGATGTCATTGAAAATTGATATGCAAAATGTTTCAGATGAACATATTAAAAATATTTTACCTATGCCTCAAGATTTTTCGGAAATGGTAGCTAGCATGGACGGTTTGGGTAAGTTATACAGCTATTTGGAAAACTCGCCTTTACCGAAAGGTTTGCAGGAAAATATTTTGACTAATGTTCAGCTGCAAATTAATGAAATAGGCCAAGGAGCTTTTATTACAATGGCTGATACGGTTGCTCAGACTTTAGCCCAAGGTCTTTTGCAAGGTTTAAGTTTTATTGGCTTGTGGTTGATTTTTTGCCTTTGCTTGACCTTTTTTGGTAAAATTTTTGCTGGATTTATCCATAGTCTTCCTGTTATTGGACTTTTAGATAGATTAGGTGGTTTAGCAGTAACAGTCTTTTTAGTAGTTTTAACGATAACCGTTTTGTATAGTGGCATTTGTATTCTAGGTTTGGGTAATCAAGGTGTTTTAGCAGAGTCAGAGATTTTAAGTCTTTTAAGTCAAAAATTATTAGGTTAAAGGTGGTGGATAGATGGCAGATTATCGCGAATATGCTCCTTATTTGGAAGCAAAATATGGTCAACGAGTTTATAAGCTTCCGATTAATTTACCGGGAGGAACTTGTCCCAACAGGGATGGTACGGTAGGTAAAGGTGGCTGTATCTTTTGTGATGCTACAGGTTCAGGTTTTCAGTGTTTATCGGACACGAAAACAATTGCTGAACAATTAGCAGAAAATAAAGAGTTTTATAAAAAACGTTTTAGTGCGCATAAGTTCATAAGTTATTTGCAAACTTACAGTAATACGTATATGCCCTTAGAACGATTTAAGCAAGCCGTTTTAGAAGCTACTGATGATGAGGATTTGGTTGGTGTGGCAATATCAACACGTCCTGATTGCGTAAATGATGAGTATTTGTCGTTTTTAGTTGAGCTCAAAGAAAGCAGGAATTTAGATGTTGACATTGAATTAGGATTACAGACGGTTAATTACCATAATTTGGTTGACATTAATCGAGGGCATACTTTGGCAGAATATATAGACGCAGTTTTGCGGATTAAACGGTATGGGCTGCATTGCACTACCCATGTTATTTTGAATTTGCCAGGTGATGATTTATTGGATGTAATTGAGTCAGCTAAAATCATCTCAGCTTTGGGTGTGGA
>CALBKQ010000103.1 GCA_937895645.1 uncultured Clostridia bacterium | reverse complement strand
ATCAAACGCAGCAATCGTTCTCAACAACTCGGCGCGGCGTGGCGCACGGCGACATATTCGTTCACACTCCGCCTGCAACACCTCACCCTCGCGCCACTCGGCTCTCAGGGCGATGTATGGCTCGGTGCGGGGCGAGAACTCCGCTGTCGAAAACTCCACTTCACTTGCTCCGCGCGGCTTAATCAGCGAGGGCAACGCCATACGCATAACCTCGCCAAGAGTGCACATATAGTACTCCGCCAGCCACTCCCAATATCGGCGTTGCTCCGCGCCAACCAAAGGCACATCGTAGAGCCTGCGCCCCACCGTCTTGACACGCTTCACGCGCGGCGGCTCGTTGTGGAGTCGCCACACGATGCCTGTGTAGATATGGCGCACACCGAACTGCACAGCCACAGCATCCCCTTCGCGCAGCTCCGCGCCCTCTGCTATCGCGTAGCAGTAGGCAGGTTGCGCCAAAGGCAGCACTATGTCGGCATAGGAGTAGTTCATCTTACAATCATATTTTGCCCAAGGGCTATCATAAAGCAAATATATAAAAAGTTTTTTTGTTATGAAAAAAATCTTATCTGTTTTTCTTTGTGTAATAATATTATTATGTTTTGTAGCTTGCGGCGAGAAATCCAACACCGATAAACAATCAACCGAAGGCACAAATCAAAGCGAAAGCAATAGCACTGAGAACTCTATCACAAATACGCAATCAACTGAAAGTACAAACCAAAACGAAACTGATAGCATCGAAAACACAGACCATAATACTGAATCAACCGAAAGTACAAACGAAAACGGTACCAACAACCAAGAAATCGCCATTTTCAACACGAAAAACATTAAACGCATTACCTTTTACGCCTACTATGGTAGAGGTAAAGGTAGCGATGTTCCAGCCGAACACTTAGGTGAAATTACAACTTGGCTTAATTCGTTTAAGATTGATACCGATAGGGAGTTTCCCGATTTGGTTCCTCCTGGTACAAACACTATCCATGTAGAAATTGAGTATCTTGATGGAACTGTTGTTAAAAAAGGTTTAGATACGGCAACTGTTGATGGAATTACATAAGTGAGAACATCACGCTCATAATCAGCATAGTTTTCGTCTTCAACAGCAGGTTCTATTCTGTAACCATATTCATCATACTCTGCATATCCATATTTTTCAGCAAGATATGTATCACGGTCAGTTGGCACACAGATAATCTCTGTTTTGTCTTTATTATAAAGAACACCGTCAATATCGCAATAATTAGGATTGTTTTCGTCAACCTCAATTCTCTGAAGTGCCCAGCAAGAATAGAAAGACTTGCCGTCAATTTCAAGAACATCTGCACCAATATTGATTACCTTAACTTTTTCATCACAGTTAAGGGCATACTGACGGATTGCAGTAATAGGTTTTGATTCGTCCTTTTTAAGTGTAAAATTAGTTTTAGGGTCAGCGTTATTTTCATCATAAACAACTTCCATAGTATAGTCAATATCAAGTTCAGTAATAAAACCTGTATTACTGAATTTGTCAAATTGAATACCTGTTTCAGTTTCTGAATATTCAAATGTATCACTCTGAACTGTGCGCACTGAAAAATACATTGAGAGTGAAACTGCCACGATAATAACAAGTGTAAAAATAACTTTTTTCAAGCCATAATGCTTGTAAGGCTTGTTAATATGAGGTGCTGCAAGACCTGGAACCTGATAAGTCCATATTTCGTCTTCAGGAATATCAAGATGAATATCTTCCTGCAAAGGTGCAATTTTCTTTTCTTTTTTACTCATAATAACTCACCCCCATTAACCTGTATAACCGCCGGATACAGAAACGCCTTCTTCTTGAGCTTTCTTTTCTGTAACTTCTGCACGACGTTTAAGAACTTCCATAACCATATTCTGCTTTTTATTGTCATAATCCCAGAAAAGATATGGAATTGTCATAAGGAAGAAACCTACAACGTCAACGATAATCGGAATAACGATAATATTTCTTCTTGATTCGTCAATAAAAAGAACATCCCAGTTACTGTTGAAACCGTAACGAAGAAGCATAAGCGGAATAATAAGACCTACAAAAGATGTGATAGGACCTGTGAACCAGCCGAAAATACCTGCAAAACTTTCAAGGCGTTCGCCTGATAAGTACATCTGATAGTCACCGATACGAACGTTCATATCGTGGCCTGCAGTTGTAGGAACTGTTTTTGTCATTTCCATAAAGAAGAGAACAACTACGCAGATTGTACCGCAAAGGTTAAGGTTATCGCCACAGAACCACATAGCACACGCAATAATTGCATAACCGATTGCACGGCTTAACTGATAGAAAATCATAATCTGCTTATATGAGAATCTCTTAAGGAAGTATGGAGATAACAAATCAGGTGGAGTACCTGCGAATGAAATAAGTGCTACCAATAATGAATATGGAAGACCACTAAGTCTGAATGTATAGAAGTAAAGGATTGTAACAAATGGAAGCATACCGTTACCAAGTGAGTCAATAAGACCAACTATGGTGTTGATAAGCAAATATTTGTTTTTAAGAACGCCAAACATACCATCCCAGAACTTAATCTGAACTTTCTTTTCAATAGGTGGTTGTGGAATTCTTTCTTTAATTCTGCCTGCAAGATACATTGTGAATACTGCTGCAGTGATAAATGTAATCGGAATAACATAACGATACATATTGATATCTGCCCACTCATAACGGAGAGCACCGATAATTGCAGGAAGAATGATTGAAAGGATTGAGTTAAAGATATGAGAAATCTTTACAGGGTAGCTACGAACAAGAATTCTTTCTTGAAGGTTAGGGCTGATTCTCTTTGAACATTCTTCAAGAACATTACCGAAACCGAATACATTATATGTAGCAAATAAAAGGTTTGCAACCCAAACTCTTGTTGCAACATCAGTAATGTTATATACAGGAAGCCAACCGATAAGAATAACCATTATACACTTTGGCACAACGTCACAATAAAGACCATATTTATAACGGCCAAATTTAGGAATAAGTTTTTTACGCCAGAAAATATTTCTAGCACCTACCCAACCTGAATACAAGAAATGTGTACCAAAGGTCTTAAAACAGGCGGTTGCGTTCATTCCTTCCAGTCCGTTAAGAAGTGTAATAAACTGACTTGTAGGGTCAAATAGTCTTGAATAGTCGAATATTATGGTGGATATACCAAACAGCATCATCAAACCATAAACCCAATAAACTTTTCTTTCTTGTTTTTTAGGCAAGAAGCCCAAGTTATCACACACATACCACCAGATAAGAGCTGTAATATAGCCCAAAGGCATATTAAGAATACCAATAACTGAGAATGTGAGATAAGGCAACTTATAGTGGTGCATAATGAGGAAACAGCTTGACC
>CALBKQ010000102.1 GCA_937895645.1 uncultured Clostridia bacterium | reverse complement strand
CCTGAGCAAGAAGTGTTGCTGTTGTTGTACCATCACCTGCAACATCGTTTGTTTTTGTTGCAACTTCTTTAACAAGCTGTGCACCCATATTTTCAAAAGCGTCTTCAAGTTCAACTTCTTTTGCGATTGTAACGCCATCATTTGTGATAAGTGGAGCACCGTATTTTCTGTCAAGAACTACGTTTCTACCTTTTGGTCCAAGTGTAATTTTAACTGTATTGCTTAATTTATCAATACCTGTCTGAAGAGCTTTGCGAGCTTCTTCACCGTAAATAATCTGTTTAGCCATTATATTAGCCCTCCTTATTCTACTACTGCAAGAATTTCTGACTGACGAACAATTGTGTATTCAACATTATCCATCTTAACTTCTGTACCTGAATACTTGCCGATAATTACCTTATCGCCAACCTTAACATACATTTCTACTTCGTGACCATCAATAAGTCCGCCTGGGCCTACTGCTACAACTTCTGCTACCTGTGGTTTCTCCTGAGCAGCTGCTGCGAGCACGATACCGCTTTTTGTTGTTTCTTCCATTTCGCAAGATTTGAGTACAACTCTGTCTGCAAGTGGTTTAATAGTCATTTTATGTTACCTCCTGAAAAAGAATAATAAATACTTATTTTTAGCACTCTCAACTCCTGAGTGCTAATTTATATTTTAGCCACTTTTTTCCAAATCGTCAAGTCTTTTATGTAAATTTAATAGATTTTTAATAATTATATTTATGAGATTCTTCGCTACGCTCAGAATGACACCCCTCAGTCTGCTTACGCAGACAGCTCCCCTTTCAGGGGAGCCAAGATTTAATTTGTATTTATATTAAACCGAAACTTACTGTTAAGGCTTTATTGATTTTATTCATATCTGTTGTTGAAAGATTACCCATTCGCTCTTTAAGGCGTTGCTTATCAAGTGTTCTTACTTGCTCGAGAAGTACAACAGAATCTTTACTTAATCCACAGGCATTACCATTTACGCTTATATGAGTTGGTAATCGGGATTTATCCTGTTGACTTGTGATGGCAGCAGCAATAACCGTTGGGCTATATTTGTTGCCCACATCATTCTGCACAATAAGTACCGGTCTTACTCCGCCTTGTTCAGACCCTACCACAGGACTTAAATCAGCGTAATATATGTCCCCTCTTTTGACATTCATTTTTCGTATCACTCCTTTGATTTTATTTTTACCTATAAAGTGTGTAATTAAACATTAAAGGCAAAATTTTCGGGGAGTAATACATTTTATGTATTAGTTACTCTGTTTGTCCCTGTATTCAAAATTTTCAAAGAACAGCAAATCGTTACCGTCAACTGAAAGTTTTACAAATTTTCTTGTTTCTTTTTCGGTATAGAGTTTGCAAATGTGACCATCTGCGTTATATGAAAATACAAGTAAATCTGTTTCTGTGTCAGTTTCAGGTGATATACCCTGAACAGAGTTTATACAGGTTTCAAGCGTTCTGCAAATCATATTAAATGGTAGTTTTTCACCTGTAAATGTAAATGATAGTTTATTCATATTTACAGTATATTCACCATTACTGCACAGTATTTGCATATCTTTTACTGTTTCAGGCGAAGTGAATGTGAAATTAAGGCTTTTATACGGCACATACTCTGCATTTGCAGAAATCTGCACATTGTTTACAGTTGATTTTATGGTAGTATTAAAGCCACTGACTTCCAGTGGCTCTTTTTTGATTTCCTTTATTTTTTCTACACTGCAACCGCCTAACACTATCAGGCACATAAAAATACAAAGGATTTTTTTCATAATAAATTACCTATTCAAATTTTTTGAGTATCAAAGGGAGTTCATTTAACATAAGTGATGGCGTGTTACCCATCATTGAATATTTTTCTGTTACTTTATCCCCCACCATACCGTGAACATTTACGCCTGCGACAGCACTTGTGAATGGGTCAATGCCTTGTGCAACAAAAGATGCTATTATTCCACCAAGCACATCACCACTACCGCCCGTGGCCATTCCCGGATTACCTGTTGAATTCACATAAATATCGTCATAATCTGTACTACCTACAAGTGTTGACGCACCTTTAAGTACAAGTACAGACTTATGTGCTTTTGTAAAGGAGCTTACAACTGCACCACGATTTTCTTGAATTTCATCAACGGTAACTCCTGCAATCCTTGACATTTCTTTTGGATGGGGCGTGAGAATTACAGGCACTTTTGCACTGTCTATTATATCTATGTTATCTTTAAGACAATTTATGCCATCTGCATCAAGAATAATAGGTACTTCTGCATTTTTAATTACAAATTCAGTAATGAGTTTTGTATCTTCATCGTTACCCATTCCGCAACCTATAAGCACACAAGAACATTTTTTTAGTTCAGTTTCAAGGCGTCTTGTTGCATTCTGCGATATTCTACCTTTTTTATTGCTTTCGAGAGGTATTAAAATCTGTTCATAGGTTTTTGGTGCGATTGCATTATATGCTACTGACGGAAATGCAACCTTAACAAGTCCTGCTCCACTATTCACTGCACCTTGCGATGCAAAATACACTGCGTTTGGCATTTCGTAACTGCCACCGATTACAAGCACTGTACCAAATGTGCCTTTATGACTATCAGTTTCACGCTTTTTGAAGAATGGTTTTAATTCGTCAGCACTCATTGTAAAAAGTGTTGTATTCACCTGACTATAACACTTTTCAGGTATTGCAAGAGGGGCAACAACGACTTTACCGCACTTTTCCATTGATGGTTTTAACACATGGACAGGCTTTAACACAAGTACGGCGATAGTCATATCAGCAGTAATTGAATTTATTGGTGCCTTATTACTATCACCCTCAAGTCCACTTGGCACATCAATACTTACAACCGTTGCAGATGAATCATTGATTTTCTCTATAAGTAAAGTGATGTTGCTGTCAGGCTCTCCACGAAAGCCCACGCCAAAAATACAATCAATAATGATTTGTGCGTCTTCAAAATACTTATCAGTTGTTTCGTTGAAATATGCGATATTTATGCCCATAGCACGAATACGTGAAAGCATTTCAGAGGATTCGCTATCAGTTGGCAATCCCATAGCCATAAGCACATTAACTTTGTAACCATTTTCAAAGAGCTTGCGTGCAATTACAAATCCGTCACCACCGTTTTTGCCTTTACCACAAACCACAAGTGCATTTCGTTTGTTTGTATTTTCGAAAGTTTTACGGATTATTCTTGCGCAATATGAACCCGCATTCTCCATTAACTGAAGATATGAAATGCCAGTTTCATTGGCAAGGGTTTCTAGTTTTTTTGTATTTTCAACTGTAAGTACTCGCATTAAATCCACTCCACAAATAATATGTAATAATGATAACACAGAAAATAAAAAAAGGAAAGAGCATAACACTCTTTCCTTTAATTATTTTAATTAGAGAACATAGATTGTAACGCCTCTATCGCCCCATTGACGACACTGTTTGTTACTGTTCATATAAAGGTCAACTGTGTAGTAACCTTTCTTTGCAAATCCGCCTGTGTCTTCAGCAACTGCATAACCGTAAACGATACCGTCATTTGAAACAATCCACATTTCAGTACCATAAGGAATCTGTTTTGGATTAACCGCTACACGACCTGGCATAACAGGTTTACCTGTTGCAGTTTTTCCACCTGGCTGACAATATGCTGCTGCACGACCTGTAATCTTATATTTATAACTTGTAGGAACATTGTTTTTGCCGATTGTGTATTTTGATGGCATTACAAGTTCTGAAATAGGCTTACCATTCTTTTCAATCTTTGAATTGCCAAGACCTGAAGATTTTGTGAGCGTTCCCACTGTTGTAATTTTTGTAACAGGTTTCTTTGTTACAGTTTCACTTTCAACAGATGTTGATTCAACTACACCATTTACAACTTTATCTTTATAAACAACTGTTTTAGTACCGTTAACACCTTCTTGTGTTACTTTTTTAGTACCTTTAAGCATAGCTGAAGAATATTTTGTTTTTGATGTAAACTCAATAGTTTCTTCTGCCTCACGTGTTACATATTCAACACGAAGAACATCAATAACCATTTCGTTAGAAAGTGCAGTTTCAGCTGATGGCACAACTTCATCATCAGAGTCAAGTACAATACCCTGTTCTGCGAGTACTTCACCTACTGTTTTTGCAGTAGATTTTACAAACTTCTTTTCATTGTCAACGTTAATTGTAAGGTCATAAGAATTAAGGATTTTAACCTCTAAATCGTTTGTCACAACAGCTTTCACATTGACACTTGAAACGAGTTTGTCAGAAAGGACTATGCCCTGTTGTTCAATAAGTTCTGCTACTGTTCCTGCGAATACGATGTTTTCTACTGTACCGTCTGCATTAACGAATTTAACATTACTTGCACGACATACAATAATTCTGCTGTCTTCACCCACTGTGAAATCTTTAAGGATAAGCTTATCGTTTTCACTGAGGTTTATATCAGCTTCGGCAACTACTGAATATGCATCTTCTGAAGAAGTTTCTACTCGTGTTACCTGTGAGCCTTCATAGACATCAACTATATAAGTCTCACTTGTGGCAGCAAAAGCAGTTCCGGCACAAAGAACAGCAAATGCTAAAATAAGTGCCATTACGCGCATAATATTGCGGCGAGATGCTTTTGCATACCCTTTTATTTTGTTTATCATCATTCTGCTCCTTTAATAAGCTGTGTCAACCTTTGCAATTTACAAAGTGTTCGCCCCAATATAACCTTGAAAGGCATATTTAAGACTCACTTAACGCACAACCGTTATTCTCGCTTTGTGACCTTGCACATTATATTCAACCGTCAAGAAAAAGTCAAATTTTTTTGAAAATGTTTTTTGTATATATTTCACAAAAAGCAAAGTCAATTTTTGACTTAATCCGCAGTTAACCCCCTTAAAACAACAATATATTGTGGTTTTTACGGGTTTTTGCTTTTAATTTTTTGTAAGATTATTAAAAAATCATTAAATTATTACAAAACGGTTACAAAATCAACCCCTTTTTGTTATTTATTTGTTGATTGTTTGTCCATATTTTATGTATATTTTTTGGAAAATATTCCTGTTGTTTGTATACTATTATATATAATATAAAAGACGAGGAAAAATCCTCGTCTTTTTGCTTTTATTTAATTATGAGAAAACAGTTTGTACTAACACCATATAAAGAACGGTGCCTACACCAATACTTAAAAGATTATTGCGTTTCCAGATGTGCAATACAACTACTGTAAGTCCTGCAATCAATTCAGGGAGCCCGAATGGTGACGAAAGCACATTTACAGACTTAAAACAATATACAACAAGCATACCTATTACCGCCGGTGGTAACACCTTGCCTAAATATTCAACTGCTTTGGGGATTTTCTTACCCTCAGGAAACATTATAAACGGTATTGCACGGGTAGCCAGCGTTGTGAGTGCTACTAATACTATTATAATAAGAGAGCGCCAAAAACTTACGGGAAGATTATTCATTGTTTTCTGCCTCCCCTATTTTATTCTTTTTCTCCTCAACTCTGTGGTTTGAAAGAAGAACAATCATAATTATAATCATTGATGGTAAAATGAAACTATCCTTACCAAAAATCATAAGACTTATTACACTTGCTACTACACCCACGATTGCAGGAAAACGATTTTTCTTCTCTAGCCACTGTTCAACAAAAATTACTATAAACAAAGCTGTCATAGCAAAATCAATGCCGGTTGAGTCAAATGGAATAAGTGTTCCTGCAAGTCCGCCAATCATTGAGCCGAAAATCCAATAGGATTGGTCAAGAATAGAGAGAGCAAACAGAAACTTACCTTCATCAACACCAGGTGGTGTTTTTGTAAGAAAGTATAACGAATAAGTTTCATCTGTCAATGAGAATATCATATAAGGCTTTTTCTTGCCTGATACCTTGAATTTATCAAGTAATGAGAGTCCATAGAAAATATGGCGCACATTAACCATAAATGTTAAAAACACAACTTGTAAAAGACTTACCGAAGGGTCAAAGAAGTTTACTGCAAGATATTGCCCTGACCCTGCATACACAAGCAAACTCATAAGACCTGCCCAAAGAAAATTGTAACCTTTATCAGCAAACATAACACCAAAGGCTATACCTATAAAAAGATAGCCTGTCATTACGGGTATGGTATGTGGAAATGCTGCTTTGAAGGCGGCTTTATATGTATTTTGCTTTTCCAATGTTATCACCATAAGTGATTGTACTACTTTAGTTTAGTAAATTCAATATATAAACTTAAAAAATGAAAAAAACAACACCCATTGAAAACGATGAGTGTTGAAAATACAAATATTGTCTTTTATCTCTTTGAGAACTGTCTAAGCGTTAAGAAAACGATTCGGTGAATCGTTTTTAGCGAAGAGCACCGAGTGCTATGCCGAGGTGCCCGAAGGCCGAAAAGGGATGAAAGACAATTCTAAATAAAATACAAAATCTAAACAAAAAACAACACCCATCGAAAACGATGAGTGCTGAAAAATACAAATATTGTCTTTTATCTCTTTGAGAACTGTCTAAGCGTTAAGAAAACGATTCGGTGAATCGTTTTTAGCGAAGAGCACCGAGTGCTATGCCGAGGTGCCCGAAGGCCGAAAAGGGATGAAAGACAATTCTAAATAAAATACAAAATCTAAACAAAAAACAACACCCATCGAAAACGATGAGTGCTGAAAAATACAAATATTGTCTTTTATCTCTTTGAGAACTGAGGTGCACGACGAGCGCCTTTGAGACCGTATTTCTTTCTCTCTTTCATTCTGGGGTCACGAGTAAGAAGACCGGCTTTCTTAAGAACGGGACGAACATCATCTTCAGACTGAAGAAGAGCTCTTGCAATACCGTGACGGATTGCACCAGCCTGACCTGTAACGCCACCGCCGGAAACACGGCAAACTACATCGTACTTTTCAACGCTCTCTGTAAGAGCAAGAGGCTGACGAACGATAAGCTTGAGAGTTTCAAGACCGAAGTAATCGTCAATACCTCTGCCGTTGATTGTAACATTACCAGTACCGGGGTAGATTCTAACTCTTGCAACGGAGTGCTTTCTTCTGCCAGTTCCGTAGTAGTATTTTACCTTTGATTCGTACATTTAAAGCACCTCCTTAAAGTGTGTAAGCAACGGGCTTCTGAGCCTCGTGCTTATGCTCTGCACCCTTGTAAGCCTTCAGACGCTTAATCTGAGTTCTGCCGAGTGTGTTGTTGGGGAGCATACCGTTTACAGCGATTGTCATAGCTCTGTCAGCCTGATTAGCCATCATGTCCTTGTAAGAAATGGACTTGAGACCGCCAATCCAGCCTGTGTGCCAGTAATACTTCTTCTGCTCAAGCTTTCTTCCTGTAAGAATAGCCTTATCGCAGTTAATAACGATAACGTGATCTCCGCAATCAACGTTAGGTGTGTATGTGGGCTTGTGCTTGCCTCTGAGAATATGAGCAGCCTTAGCAGCAACTCTACCAAGAGGCTGGCCAGCAGCATCAAGGATATACCATGTTCTGCTAACTTCTGCAGGCTTTGCCATAGTAGTCATAATTCTTCCTCCTGAATTTTTGGATTTCAGCAGAAAGCGCAAATCAGCGCATTTCCGCGACAACAATAAATATTATACACGAAGAATCAATAAAAGTCAATGGTTTTTTTTGATTTTTTTCAATCTATACCCTACTTTCTCTTTGATTCTCTCGTTTTTTCTCCTTTTCTCTCTCATTCTCGTTTTCAAATCACAAAATAACGCGACGAAATTTTACAATATTTTCACGTATAAACTATTGCATATGCACAATATTTTGCAGTAATGCAAACAAATAGAGCCTGCAAAGATAAACTTCACAGGCTGTTATCTATATATTAATGTATATCGCAGAGGCTGTATCTCTTCCTGAGTGCAGACAGGCGAGATATAGCTTCCGCTTCATCAGAATTCAATATCAATACGCAGTAATATGGTCGATATGCACATATCCGTTATGTACAATGCCGTCGCCGAATGTAAATTCGCAGAGAACAAATCCCAATTCATTCGGAGCAGTCAACACGGAGATTTCCTGATTTGTATCAAGGATACAGAGCACCTCACCGCTGTAGTCACCTTTTGAACGCAGATTCAGACCCTTAGGAGAGCTTACATAGTGAGTAACCCTTGCGCCGTAGGTGTATTCGCCGTCGGGAGGCAATTTATTGATTGTAGTGTTATGGAGATATACCCACTGACCGGTGCCTTTCACGCGGCAGTAAGCGAATTCGCCCTCGAAATGCGATACATAAATTTGCGTGTCCGTATTAACAACATAGAGAAGGTTCTCATCTGATATTTCAGCGGATAAACGCGCATTTGCACCTATACTGCTGGAAATATAGTGCGTTGGAGCATAATTTGGTTCAACAGGCTGTTCAGGAACGACAGGCTCAGTAATGATAGTTGTTACAACGGTTGTTTCAGCAGATGAAGCTGTAGTTGATGCCGTTGTCGAGTTTTCGGATGATGAGCTTGTTGAATCTGTCGCTGTA
This sequence comes from uncultured Clostridia bacterium, assembly GCA_937895645.1. GTDB lineage: Bacteria > Bacillota > Clostridia > Oscillospirales > Acutalibacteraceae > Fimenecus. The sequence continues at coordinate 108 of CALBKQ010000102.1, read as the reverse complement.
GTTGTTACAGTTGCAGTTGTTGTAGTTGTGGTAGTAGTCGTTGTTGTTGTAGCTTTAGTAGCTGTTGTTACAGGTTCAGGTGATGCACTTGATTCAGAAACAGGGATT
>CALBKQ010000101.1 GCA_937895645.1 uncultured Clostridia bacterium | reverse complement strand
AGCCTCTCAAGAACATTTCAAAGGATTTCAGAGGACCGATTGAGGAAATTTTGAAATTGAAAAGATAAGTTAACACAAAAAAACGCTTGGCTATTAAAGTCAAGCGGTTTTTTCTACTTGTTTTATGGTTGATTGATTACACCTGCGAAAAGTGGTAGTCCGTCTTCGCCTGTTATTACAAAAACAAACGGACGGTCAAGAACAAAATCAATCTCATCATCTGGTGGCATTGCAGAGCCATCCAATGGCAACACTGTATATGCGGCGGCGGTCACACCCTCTTCGTCAATGGCAACTCTTACACCATGCTGCACCTTTGAAAGATACATACCGTCGTTTTGCTCTGTAACTGGTGAAAAATCCGCCACAGTATCATCAAAGCAATCTGTTACACCGAGATTTTGCAATTCTTCTTTCAAATCCAAATCTGAACACGCATCAAATTTGGGCACGGAGAGATTGACTATTAATGTTTTCTGCTTTTTCCATTCATAAGGGTCCGCCATAAATGAAAGTGCTTCACTATCTTTCAAAAGCTCATCAACACTTACATTTTCGTCAGGCAGAATAAACCACATTTTCCCGCTCATTTCAAGATTTTTGCCCACTGCAGAAAACTTTTTGCCCCAATAGTATTCGCCGTAGGTTTCACTCTGGTGCATAAAAGTGCAATTCATATCGCCTATGGGTGAGTGGAAAATTTCTTTAGTGTTTTGAGAATCCTGAAACTCCGCCTCCCACTTTGCCTGATAATAAATGGTTGTGGCAATTGCCATTATTGTTTCGGGGTCTAATTCAATATTTGAAATCTGCTCCTGCAAAAGCCCACCCGTCTGCTCATTTAACCACTCTTGCATTGCTTCGTTGAATTTATCCGAGCCCATTTCACCCTGATAAGACGATGCATAATAATTATCGGCAAGTGTTTTTAAGGTATTTTTATTGAAATTTATATTCTTATTAAGCCACAACGAGCTTGCAAGAACACTTGTAACCGCACCGTCGTCGTTATAATTAGCATTCCACACAGAATTTGCCTGTTTTCTTAATACTTCAATACTATCAGCACCAATTAAATCGAGAATTTGCTGACGACTTTCGCCCTCGGTCACCTCGGCAAGCATAGAGAGCGCCATATACACATTGAGTGGTGAATAAAGCTTATTTTCTTTGCCCGAATTTGAGAGAAATTCCGAATATGTTTCCTTAAAGAATTTGTCAAGATTTTCGCCTGCACCAAAATATCCCCTGCGTATTCTTTGGTCGTCACTCCACGCATCATAACCCAACTCAGTCTTGGGATATTGTGTCATTTTAGGATATTCCGCCTCATTGATTGCGTAAGACTTCAAAATAAACGGATTTTCAAAAAATGGTTTATCTTGCTTTGTTGTTTGCTCTATGGGGGGATTATCACTTATAGGGTCTTTCGTCATTGATGTATTTCTTAAAAACGGACTCACCGCAACAACAATCGCCAGCACGGCAGCTATGGGTGCGAGCCATTTTATATGACGGATTTTGCTTTTTTTCGGCTTTTCATTTGCCTTTGCTACCAAATCGGCATCAACCATACCGATTGCGTCCTGTAATTTGTCGGATTTCATACTATAATACCCTCCTTTTCAAGACAAGCGAGCAGTTTTTGACGAGTGCGCATAAGCATCATTTTTACTTTACTTTGCCCGAAGCCGTATTTTTCGCAGATTTCTTTTATTGAATCAAAATACCAATATCTGCGCAAAAATATATTGCGTTCAGTTTCAGGTAATTCGCGCAAAAATGACGAGATAATTTTCGCCAACTCCTCAACAGCTAACTGTTCGTCAATAGATTTTTCATCGGGAATACAATTCTCAAGCTCATAAATCGATAATTCATATTCACCACCGCCACGCTTATCCGCCATCTCTTTGCGCCATTTATCAACGGATTTTCTGCGGGTAATAGTTCCTAAAAAGGCTGACAGAACTGACGGTTTCTGCGGTGGCATATTGTTCCATGCCTCTAAATATGTGTCATTTTCACATTCTTCGGCATCTTCATTATTATGAAGAACGCGATATGCGATTGTGTAACAGAATTTGCCGTATTTCAGCTTTGTTTCGTTTATTGCATTCTCATTTCGTTGCCAATAAAGGTCTATTATTTTTTCATCGTCCATAAATGCACCCCCATTTTTTTATATCCCTTTCACCTATATAGACGCAGAATTTTTGCTTTGGTCACAACTTTTTTATGAATTCTCGTACAAAAATTGTGGGGTCGGGTCTCGTCAACCCGTGAATTAATATGTCACTTATCGCGGGTCGTCGAGGTCGCCGACCCCTACAAAATTCCTATATCTAAATAAAATTGGTATCCAACCAAAAAGGGACAATGTGGGCATCGCCCCCTACAATATATTATAATTCTATTTCTATTCCCACGGGGCAATGGTCACTGCCCATAATTTCGGTGTAAATTTTGCTGTCTTTTACCT
>CALBKQ010000100.1 GCA_937895645.1 uncultured Clostridia bacterium | reverse complement strand
CTGCTAAAAAGACACTTGGCACACAGATGAAGGCTACTGGTGAAGTTATGTCCATCGCTCGTACTTTTGAGGCAGCACTTCACAAGTCACTTCACTCACTTGAAGAAAACAAAGAGTCTCTTCTTCTTGATGCATTCATGGAAATGAGCAAGGAAGAAATTCACGAAACTCTTTACAATGTTGATAACCTTCGTGTTTATGCTATTGCAGTTGCAATCTACAAGGGAATTGAATTAGAAGAAATCCATGATATCACAAAAATCGATATGTGGTTCTTAAGTAAAATCAAGAACATTGTAGATATGGAAAAAGTTCTTAAATCAGGTAAGTGTGATAGAGAGACTCTTTTCAAAGCTAAAAAGATGGGCTTTACCGACAATGTTATTGCAAAAAATGTTGGTACAACAAAGAGTGCAATTAAACACATGAGAAAACTCTGGGATATTATGCCATCATTCTCAATAGTTGATACTTGTGCCGCTGAATTCAAGGCGCAAACTCCATACTACTATTCAGATTACGGTATTGCAAATGAAGTTAATCCAAAAACTGACAAGAAAAAGATTATGGTTCTCGGTTCAGGTCCTATCCGTATTGGTCAGGGTGTTGAATTTGACTACTGTTCAGTTCATTCAGTATGGGCTCTTAAAAAAGCAGGTTGTGAAGCAATTATTGTAAACAACAATCCCGAAACAGTTTCAACTGACTTTGACGTTTCTGATAAACTCTATTTTGAGCCACTTACACCTGAATATGTTACAAGCATTGTTGAGCTTGAAAATCCTGACGGCGCTATTGTTCAGTTTGGTGGACAGACTGCTATTAAACTTACAAAAACACTTAATGATTTAGGTGTTAAGATTCTCGGTACTGATGCAGACCACGTTGACGCTGCTGAAGACAGAGAGCGTTTTGATGAAATTCTTGAATTCTGTGATATAGCCCGTCCAAAAGGACAGACAGTATTTACAGCACAAGAAGCTATTGCTGCTGCACATAGCTTAGGCTACCCTGTTCTTGTTCGTCCAAGTTATGTTCTTGGTGGACAAGGTATGCAGATTGCCGCAAGTGACGAAGATATTCTTGAATTTATGGACATTATCACAAGAACAATTCCTGACCTTTCAGAACACCCTGTTCTTGTTGACAAATACCTTATGGGACAAGAAGTCGAAGTTGACGCTATCTGTGATGGTAAAGATATTCTTATTCCAGGTATTATGGAACACATTGACCGTGCAGGTATTCACTCAGGTGACTCAATTTCAGTTTACCCTGCAGTTACACTTTCAGCTAAAGTACAGAAAACTATTGTTGATTATACAAAGCGTCTTGCATCTGCATTACACGTTATTGGTATGATGAACATTCAGTTCATTGTTCTTCGTGAGACCGTTTATATTATTGAAGTTAACCCTCGTTCTTCAAGAACTGTCCCTTATATTTCTAAGGTTACAGGTATCCCTGCAATCAGCCTTGCAACACGCGCAATGCTTGGTGAAAAAATTGCTGATATGGGTTATGGCACAGGTCTTTACAAGAACAGCGGTTACTATGCAATTAAACTTCCTGTATTCTCATTTGAAAAGATTATTGGTGCTGACACTTCATTAGGTCCTGAAATGAAATCAACAGGTGAAGTTCTTGGTATTTCAACTGATTATAATGAAGCACTTCTTAAAGCATTCGAAGGTGGCGGAGTTTCAATGCCTAAAGATGCAAAAATCGTCGTTACAGTTCGTGATAAAGATAAGAAAGAAGTTGGTGAAATGCTTAAAGAATTCAAGGATTCTGACTTTGAATTCTATGCAACTCCAGGCACTTGCAAGGTAATTCGTGAAGCAGGAATTGAATGTAAAGAGATTAATCCTCTTACAGGTGCATCACCTAACATTATGGATATGCTTCAGAATGGCGAAGTTTCGCTTATTATTAACACACCTACACATGGTAGACTTGCTAACCGTGACGGTTTCAAACTTCGTCGTCTTGCAGTTGAGTCAGGTACATCTTGTCTTACATCTCTTGACGCAGCACTCAGCGTTATGAGAAGTACGTTTGTAGTTCCTGACGGTAAAATGAGTCTTACTGATATTGCATCACTTAAAATATAATAATTCGTTAAATTATTTCATAAAATTAAAAGTCGGAATTGAGTGCAAGGGCTCAATTCCGACAATTTTTACTTAAGGAGTGAATTCTTGTGGCAGATATTATTGATTATGCACTACTCAATGCTCATAAGGATTTTGACACACTACCCTATTCAAAAATTGACAGTCTTGTTTTTTCAGAACTTGCATATTTAAGTTTTGATAACATTGTACCTGACTGCAAAAACAGAGGCAAAGGGTTACTTTTTTCTGATGTTGCAGAAAGTGAAAACTACGAGGTTCTTTTTCCACTTGAAAGAACTGCCGAAAGAAATAAAAAATTACTTAATGCAGTAGCATACAGTAAAAGATATGGTAAAGTAAGAGTTAACTACTATGAAGATATTTTCGACATAGAAAAAGATACACAGTTTTGTGCAATTACATTTATTTTACCTAATGGTGACGCGTCTATTGCTTTTCGCGGCACGGACTCAACAATTACAGGTTGGAAAGAAAACTTTAATATGCTTTTCACATCCCCTGTTGCCGCACAAAGTCATTCAGTAACTTATGTTGATGCAGTTGCGAAAAAAATCAAAGGTAATATAATTCTTACAGGACATTCTAAAGGCGGAAACCTTGCTATTTATTCAGGTACTATGTGTTCACCATTTGCAAAAAGTAAAATTGTCGAAATTCAGGCATTTGATAGTCCCGGATTTACAAAAGAATTTATTGAATCAAAAGAGCATACTGAAACTGAAAAAATTATTGTAAAATATATACCTGAAGAATCTCTTGTTGGGGTACTTCTTAATAATCGTGAAAATTATCGTATCATCAAGAGTGATGGCTCTGGCATTATGCAACACGACCCATTTTTATGGCAGATTGATATTCAGAACAATGATTTTATTGACGGCGAAAAGTTGTACAAATCGTCGCAGTTCTTTGATGCAACCTTTAATGATTGGGTGAACGGTTCAACCCCTGAGCAACGAGAACAGTTTGTTGAGGCGTTATTCCAGATGATTAACGCAGTTAACTCTGAAAATGCAACAAGCTTTATTGATTGGTCTGAATATATTAAAAATAATTCTTCAGTTGCTTATGAAACACTTAAAGGCTTAGACCCTGAAGTGAGAAGTCTTGTAATGCAGGGTATTGGTGATTTATTCTCGTCAATAAATAAAAATGTAAAATCTACACCTAAAAAGTTGTGGAATGACACTTTGAAAAAATTCAAGGAAAAAGCAATGCAAGAAGAATAATCTTGCATTGTTAATATAAAAAGCGTCAGTTCGAAACCATCCTGACGTGAGCGAAAGCTCAAGAATAAAACTATGGAGTGATAAAAATGAATAAGAAAACGGTTTTTGTAGTGAAGGCGGCAGTAATTGCATCAATTTATGCAGGGCTTACCTATTTTGCAGCCATACTTAATGTGGCTTATGGCGGATTTCAATTCAGATTTTCTGAAGCGCTTACGATTTTAGCCGTATTCTCCCCTGCAGCTATTCCCGGACTAACAATTGGCTGCTTTTTAGGTAACATTACAAGTCCTTATGGTATTGTTGATGTTATATGTGGTACACTTGCAACACTTATTGCGGCGGTGCTATCGTATAAGACACGAAACTTCAAATTCAAGGATTTGCCATTACTTTCAGCATTGTTCCCTGTAATTTCAAATGCAATTATTGTAGGGCTTGAAATTACATTATTTATGCCCGAGGGATTTGCATTCGAGGCGTTTCTCATATCAGCTTTTCAGGTTGGATTTGGTGAACTTGTAATGTGCTACGGACTTGGAATACCATTGTATAAAGTTATTAAAAGATTAAAGTTAGATAAGAAGTTATAAAAAGAAGCGTGATTAGGGTGTCACGCTTCTTTTTATATAAACACGTATAAATACAATCCAAGAAAATGAAGAAATGCACCGAGAATTATAAAAAGATGGAATACTGCATGAATATACTTTTTCTTTTTGCCTATTCCATAAAGGATTGCACCTACAGTATAGGCTATTCCACCAGCAATCATTAAAATTATTGCAGTTGGTGTAAAGTGTTTCCACAATACAAACACCGTTGCAAATGACGACCAGCCGATTACCATATACAAAACCATTTGAATAACTTTTGTTTTGTTGAACATTGTAAAAGTAATTATAACTGCTGTTATTGCAGCCACCCAACAGGCAATAAGCAAACCATAAGCCATTACGGGTTTAATTGGAGCAACTGCCAACACCATATAAGGTGTTATTGTGCCTACAATCATAAAGTTAATCATAGCGTGGTCGACTACGCGCATTATTTTCTTTGCTTTATTTGGTCTTAATCCGTGATAAACTGATGAGCAAACAAAAACTGTAAGCATTGTTACACCATAAACAATGCTTAATAATATATAATCGGTACGACCAAGTGAAACGCCACGACCTATACATAAAATTAGTACGATTATCGCAAACGCTCCACCAATCATATGGGTTATAGAATTTACCCAGTCTTCTTTTCTTGAATAATCCACAAGTTTTATTGAATCTAATCTGCTCATAATATCACCTGAGTACATATTACTATTATTTGTTTGAAATTGCAAGATATTAAAAAACGGTGAAGGAATCCCTCCACCGTCTTTGATGGTCCCCCTCCCTTTAACAAGGGAGGCGAACAATGGTTTATTATTTTTTCTTTTTGCCGAAGAAACCTTTTTTATCTTCGTTTAAGTTATCAATATTGAACTCAAGTGCAAGTTGTTTAATAAGTTCTTCTTGTTTATCGGTAAGTTTCTTTGGAATATCAACAATAATGCGTACAAGCTGGTCACCTTTGCCCATACCACTACGGCTCTGAATACCGCGTCCACGAAGTTTGAAAACATCGCCCGGTTGAGTACCTGCAGGAACATTATATTCAACTTTACCGTCAAGGGTTGGCACCTGGATTGTACAACCTAATGTAACCTGCATAAAGGTAAGATGCACATCGCACCATACATTATATCCGTCACGTTCAAAAATAGGATGAGGACGAACATTGACAACAATGTTAAGGTCTCCGGCAGGTCCACCATTAATTCCTTTATTACCCTGACCACGAACTGTAAGGATTTGTCTGTCATCTACACCTGCAGGAATGTTGATATCAAGTTTTGCACTCTTACGGACACGACCTGCACCATTACATTTCTTACAAGGATTATCAATAATAGTTCCTTTACCGTTACAACGGGAACAAGGTTTTGATGACTGAATTACGCCGAAAGGTGTTCTTTGCTGAACAGTTACTTGCCCACGACCATTACATTCAGGGCAAGTTTTTGGTGAATGACCATTCTGGCAACCATTACCGTGACACTCGTCACAAGTTTCAATACGCATTGCATCAATTGAACGGGCACAACCTTTTGCAGCTTCTTCAAATGAAATTGTAATACTTGCCTGAGTATCACTACCACGTTGTGGCGCGTTCGGATTTGCACGACCGCCACCAAAACCGCCACCGAAACCGTTGCCGAATATTGAGCCAAAAATATCGCCTAAGTCGAAATCCATTCCACCAAAGCCACCACCGTAGCCGCCTGCACCCGCACCGTAGTTAGGGTCAACACCTGCGTGGCCAAACTGGTCATAACGGGCTTTTTTCTCACTATCAGAAAGGATTTCATAAGCCTCATTAGCCTCTTTGAACTTTTCTTCTGCCTCTTTATTATTAGGATTTAAGTCAGGATGATATTTTTTAGCGGCTTTTCGATACGCTTTTTTTATTTCATCATCTGACGCTGATTTGTCAACGCCAAGCACCTCATAATAGTCTCTTTTTTCTGCCATAAGTATCTCCAAATAATAGGGATTGACGGACAGACTGCATTGTTACAATCTGTCCGTTTTATTATTCAATAATTATTCAACGTCTTTGAAGTCTGCATCATAATAGCCGTCGCCATTAGGTGCTGCACCTGCGTTAGGGTCATAACCTGCACCCGCACCTGCGTCTGCACCGCCCTGTGCTGCCTGTGCCTGTTTGTAAAGTTCTTCTGAAATCTTATAGAAAGCCTGTGTAAGTTCTTCCTGCTTTGACTTGATAAGGTCAATATCTTCACCTTTAAGTGCTTCTTTAAGAGCATCAACTTTGCTTTGAATGTCCGCCTTATCACTTTCAGGGAGTTTGTCACCCTCGTCTGTGAGGATTTTTTCACACTGATATACCATCTGGTCAGCAGCATTTCTTGTATCAACTGCTTCCTTACGTTTCTTATCTTCTTCAGCAAACTTTTCTGCATCCTGAACTGCTTTTTCAATATCTTCTTTAGACATATTTGTTGAAGATGTGATTGAAATTGACTGTTCTTTGTTTGTACCAAGGTCTTTTGCAGAAACATTTACGATACCGTTAGCGTCGATGTCGAAGGTAACTTCAATCTGTGGCACACCACGACGTGCTGGAAGAATACCGTCAAGGTGGAATACACCGAGAGTCTTATTATCTCTTGCAAATTCTCTTTCACCCTGAAGAACATGAACTTCAACAGATGTCTGATTATCAGCAGCAGTTGAGAAAATCTGGCTCTTCTTTGTTGGGATTGTTGTATTTCTTTCGATAATCTTTGTGCTTACGCCACCCATTGTTTCGATACCGAGTGAAAGTGGAGTAACGTCAAGGAGAAGAAGTCCTTCAACTTCACCACCAAGAACACCGCCCTGAATTGCAGCACCAACTGCAACACATTCGTCTGGGTTAATGCCCTTAAATGGTTCTTTACCTGTATATTTCTTAACTGCTTCCTGAACTGCAGGAATTCTTGAAGAACCACCAACCATAAGGATTTTGTTAAGCTGTGATGGCTGAAGTCCTGAGTCTGAAAGTGCCTGACGAACAGGTCCCATTGTTGCTTCAACAAGGTCTGCTGTCATTTCGTTAAACTTTGCTCTTGTAAGAGTTGTCTCAAGGTGTTTAGGGCCTGTTGCATCTGCTGTGATGAATGGAAGGCTGATTTGTGATGTTGTTACACCTGAAAGTTCAATCTTAGCTTTTTCTGCTGCTTCCTTAAGACGCTGCATAGCCATTTTGTCATTTCTAAGGTCAACGCCCTGTTCTTTCTTAAACTCGTCAGCTAACCAATCAATAATTTTCTGGTCGAAGTCGTCACCGCCAAGACGGTTGTTACCTGCTGTTGCAAGAACTTCCTGAACACCGTCGCCCATTTCAATAATTGAAACGTCGAATGTACCACCACCAAGGTCATAAACCATAACTTTCTGGTCTTCTTCCTTGTCGATACCGTAAGCAAGTGCTGCTGCAGTTGGCTCATTGATAATTCTCTTAACATCAAGACCTGCGATTTTACCTGCGTCCTTTGTAGCCTGACGCTGTGAGTCTGTAAAATATGCAGGAACTGTAATAACTGCTTCTGTTACAGGAGCACCAAGATATGCTTCTGCATCAGCCTTAAGTTTCTGAAGTGTCATTGCAGAAATTTCCTGTGGAGTGTAATCTTTTCCATCAATATTTACTTTATAGTCAGTACCCATATGTCTTTTGATTGATGCGATTGTTCTGTCAGGGTTTGTGATAGCCTGACGCTTTGCAACCTGACCAACCATTCTTTCGCCTGTTTTTGAGAATGCCACAACTGATGGAGTTGTTCTTGCACCTTCTGCGTTAGCGATAACTACAGGTTCGCCACCTTCGATTACTGCTACACATGAGTTTGTTGTACCTAAGTCGATACCAATTACCTTTGCCATAAATTTATTCCTCCTAATAGGTTATTTATATATTTATTATTAACTGATTTCTCAGTTTACTACCTTAACTATTGCTGGGCGGATTACTCTGTCACCCATTTTGTATCCTGTACTGAATACATCGGAAATACTGTTTTCTGGTAAGTTTTCGTCTTCGCCATGCATTACTGCGTTATGAATGTTAGGGTCAAAAGTTTCACCTTTTTCACCAAATGACTCAACACCAAGTTTCTTAAACGTTTCACCGTACTGATTAAAAATCATTTCTATACCTTTTTTGAACGAGTCAATGTCAGTAGTCTCTGCACTCATTGCACGAATGAAGTTATCATATACAGGTAAAAACTCTGCGATTGTACTAGCCTTAGTATCACCGTAAGCCATTTCTTTTTCTTTTTGTGAACGTTTACGGAAATTATCGTATTCAGCCATAACTCTTAAAAGTTTATCTTTTGTTTCGTTGAGTTCGGCAGTTAATTTTTCTTCAACTGTTGGCTCTGCATTTTCAACTACTTCTTCAACGATTTCTTCGTTAGTTTCGTTTTTCTTATCTTTTGCCATTTTAATCCTCCAATGTATCGGACATTATACTGCCCACGATTTCTGTTAAATATTTAAGACTTGGAATAAGTCTTGCATAGTCAATTCTTGTTGGACCAATAAGTCCTAAAGCGCCACTATCTTTACCACCAACGGAATAATGAGAGAAAATAAGGCTTGAATCTTGCAACTCTCTGTAAAAATTCTCTTTGCCAATAAGCACATTTGTATCATTTTCAGTTTTATGACCTGAAAACAAGTTTGTAAGTGGCTCACCCCTACGCAAAAATTCCATAAGTTCATAAGCGTTAGGATAATCTGTATAGTTTAGAAGATTTGACTGACCTTCTAACAATAGTTGTGTTTGCTCAGTAAGTTGTGCTAAATCGGAAAGTGTTACAAGAAGTGGTGAGATTGCAAGTGACTTACTACCAAGAGAAAGTGCTAATGTCTGAATAAGTGCAATACTTACTTCACTTGCAGATTTTCCGATAAAGTGTTTTGAAACTATATTATAAAATGTTTCTATAAGTTCAAGATTTAACTCACTATCAGTTCTGCAAACCCGACTTTTAAGAATACCTGATGACGAAAGCATAACCATCATAGCAGTATGTGTACCAAGAGGGACAAGTTCAACTCTGCGGATTACTGCGTTATCATCTGATGGGGTTGTTGAAACGACTGCACAGTTTGTAAGTTCTGCGAGCACTTGACCAGCTTGTTCAAGAATCTGTTGTGGCTCGCCACCTGCATCAGAAAGTCGGGCTTCTATAAGTCGTTTTTCTTGTAGTGGCAACTCATAACGATTCATAAGTCGGTCTACATAATAACGATAACCTAACTGTGATGGGATTCGACCTGCTGATGTATGTGGCTGGTCAAGAAAACCGAGTCTGGAAAGTTCTGCCATTTCGTTACGGATTGTAGCGCTTGAAACAGGAAGTGATGAAAACGCAAGCAAAGTTTTTGAGCCAACGGGCTCACCCGTTGCAATATAGCGTTCAACTATAGCAGCAAGGATTTTTTCTTTACGCTCTGAAAGTTGCACTTCATCACCTCTTTTGTGTAGTTTAGCACTCTCGCCACTAGAGTGCTAACTCTGTTATATAATATACATTATCTTGTAAAAAATGTCAAGGAAATAATTGTAAATAAATTGTTAAGATGGAAATAATTACATAAATTATTGACAAAGAATAAATACTATGGTAAGATATGCATAGGCAACATAGGTATTTATTTTAAGGAGGTATTTCTATGGCAAAGAACGATTTAATGCACGGTAATACAAGTTTGTTGGTGTTGTCTCTTATTGAGCAACAAGACATGTATGGTTATCAGATTATTAAGGAGTTAAAGCGTAAGAGTGAAAATGTTTTTGAACTTAAAGAGGGCTCACTCTACCCTGTTTTACATGCTCTTGAAAATGAAAAACTTATTACATCTTATATAGAAGAAACTGACTCCGCAAGAAAACGCAGATATTATCGCATTACTGACAAAGGTAGAAAGGAATTAGCAGATAAAAAACAAGAATTTTTCACATTCACTACCGCTGCAAGAAAAGTGCTCAGTTTTGCATGAGGTGATACTGATGAACGAAAAATATCTGAAATTAAAAGAAAAATATTTATCTGTTGCTTGCAAATCTATTCACAAAGAAAAAAGACTTTACAAGCGTATATACAACGAATTATCGGAACACATGGACGATATGTACGAAGATTTTGTAAACAATGGTATTGATGAAGATTCTGTTCCCGAGTCAATTATAGAAGAGATGGGTAATGCAGAAGAATTAGGCAAAGAGTTGTATAATGCCAATAAGAAAAAATATTTAACTTCAAGAACTATCACACTTTTAGCGAGAACTGCAATAATTCTTATTTGTTTGATTTATGCACCACCTATATTAGATGAATTAGTTGAGTATGTGCAATATTTTAATGTGGAAGATGTTGAAACTGCTCTAACTGAAGAATATGGTGAAATGAACTTCTTGGGCGAATATGAAAGTAATGGCAGAAATTATAGATTGTATATACCTGTCACACAACCAGAAGATTGTTACGAAGTTTATTTTGCTGAATCAGCAAAGTTTTTCGGTAAAAATCTCCCTAACAAATATAGTTCATTCGGTCACGATTTTAGTGGTTCGCCTCTTATTACTTGTACGTTTATAAATTCGGGTGACTGTTCTATGTGTGAAAATGCGCAATTTGAGGTTTTTCTCACACCTTCAAATGCAAAATATGTTTCATTTACATACAAGCCCTGTTACCATTACAACCCATACGCTACAGAGGAAAACGAAATCACAAGCGAAATCTTTGAAATAACTGACGCACCTTGCGTTATTGAGGTAGAGTCTATTCAAGGATATTCAATGTATAAATATAACTATTTCGACGAGAATCTTAATCTGGTTGACAAACCATTTGACGACCAATATCAAAAGCCTTCTAACACAGTTGGTGGTAGTACGCACGCTGTTATGTAATTTTATTCAGATTCTTTTAAGGTGGTGAGGATATGAAAGAACTTAAAGATTTTAATACTGAAAAAAGTGTTTATATAGGCAAAGTATTAAATCATATACATTATAAAAAACTGCATACGAGAATTTATGAGGAACTTTCGGCTCATTTAGATGATATGTATGAGGATTTTAGTAGTACTTGTGACGATGAAGAAGAAATCACAAAACGAGTTTTTGAAGAAATGGGTCATCCTCACTATTTAGGGTTGGAATTAAAAAAAGCTAATAAAACTATATTATTCTGGGCAAGAGTATTCAAAATTGCTTGTGCTGTACTAACCTTACCCATTATATATTTAAGCATAGTTGCAGTTTCACTTGTAGGAAGTGAAATTTCTGATTATTTCCATGCTCATGACATTGAAGAAAAAGAACAAATTATGATGGAAGACTACAACGATGGAGAGCCAATTAAGTT
>CALBKQ010000099.1 GCA_937895645.1 uncultured Clostridia bacterium | reverse complement strand
TTGTAGATGTAATTTGCGCCTGGCCATCGGGTGCTACCATAAATTCATAGGTAGTATTCGGCTTTGTTGTATCAACACCATATGCTTCTTCAATGGTAATTTCTTTTACGAAATTCGTTCCGTCATAGGTTGTATTTCCTTCAACAGTAAATTCTTGTGTAAAAGAAAATGATACATTACCATCCGCATCCATATTAGCCTGGAAATTCTGAAGTCCGTCTTTACCAAGTGCCTTTGCCCAAGCCGCCGCATCGGAATCATTATTCAAAGTTACGGCATTGCCGTTTTCGTCAGTATAGTAATAATAGTTTCCATTTGTTGCGTCCGTAACATAAATTAAATCAAATGCCTCTTCCAAATCATCTTTGGAAATAGTACCTTCACCATTTAATACAATCTTATCTCCTGCCGCATATGTAGAATCAGCTGCAACAGTATCCGGAACAGAATATGTAATACCGCTTACTCTCTTAGCATCATAATCAGAGAACGTTTCAGAAAGACCGGACTTTTTATAATATGTACCATCACCGGTAGGATCATAAGTTACTTCATCAAGCAAAGATGCCAATGTAGTTTCTTCCAAAACCTTTTCCTGACCAAATGTTGCAAGATCCTTGATGCTACCAAGATTATAACGGTCTACCAGAGACTCATTCGTAGCACCATCAAGAATATCTGTTACCTTTTTTGTAACGCCGAACTTGATAAGGTCAGGGTCAGAGCACACGAAAGCTTTTTTGAAGCCTCTTGCCTTAATTTCGTCAGCAATAGCACTGATAGCACCTTTGCCGTGATAAGATGTTTCGTTAAGTACAAAACGATTTGCCATAATAAATTACCTCCATAAGTCAGTTCAGTCTGACAAAAATTTAACAATAATATTATACAATAAATCCCCCGATATTTCAAGAGAAATATGAGGGATTTTACAACTTAAATATATTTTTTTATTTCATCAGGATGAATTATGCCTTTTTCGGTAATGAATGCTGTTATAAGTGACTGGTCGGTAACATCAAATGCAGGATTTAGAGTTTTTGCATTCTGTGGAAGCATTGATTTTTCATACCACATCTCCCCTATTTCGCTACCGTCACGCATTTCTATTATAATATCTTCACCTGATTTTATATTTTTATCAAATGTTGAAAATGGCATACACACGTAAAATGGAATGTTGTAGTGTTTTGCAAGAATTGCCACACCACTTGTGCCAACCTTATTTGCAGTATCGCCATTAAGTGCTACTCTGTCACAACCTACCAGAACTGCATCTACAAGTCTGTTTTTCATAACATATGATGCCATATTGTCGCAAATTACGGTTGTATCAATATCTGCCTCTGCAAGTTCAAATGCAGTAAGTCTTGCACCTTGCAAAAGTGGTCTTGTTTCATCTGCAAAAACTTTCATATTATGACCATTTTCTTTTGCTACATATACAGGTGCTAATGCTGTACCATATTTTACGGTTGCAAGTCTGCCTGCGTTACAATGAGTGAGTATAGAACTGCAGTTTTCAAGGATTTCTGCACCGTACTCGCCTATTTTATGACAAATTGCAATATCATTTTCAATCATTTCAAGAGCTTGATTTGTAAGATTTACTTTGAAATTATCTTTATTGCTTTTTTCTGCAATTAAAAGCATTTCATCGGTTGCCCATTTAAGATTTATGGCAGTTGGTCTGCATAAAATAAGTCGTTCGCAATAATCTTTTAACTCTGAATAAAGATTTTCATATGTAACGGACTTGCTATTATTCATAAGCACAGCAAGGCTTATAGCAGTAAAAACACCAATTGCAGGTGCACCTCGGACTTTGAGAAACTTTATAGCATCATAAATTTCGTCATAATCATTGGTAGATATCTCTTTGTATTCAGTTGGCAGAAGTGTCTGGTCAATAAATACTGCTTTGTTATTTACAGTATCAAAGCCCACAGACGCACCATTAAGAAACATTATATTTCACCTACAATTTCAGTTATGAGTGTTTGCATTTCTTCACTTTTTTGTCTGCCGATTGTAAGGACTTCTTCTTCGGTAAGTCTTTCACCTGAAAGTCCTGCGGCTTTATTTGAAATAAGTGAAAATCCTAAAACATCAATACCACAATGGTTTGCTGCGATTACTTCCTGCACAGTTGACATACCTACTGCGTCTGCACCCATTATTCTGAACGCACGTATTTCGGCAGGAGTTTCGTAAGAAGGTCCTGTGCAACCGATATAAACACCTTTCTGGAGTTTCATATTAAGTCTTTTTGCACAATTAAATGCAACTTTTGAAAGTTCAGGTGAATAGCCAAAGCTCATATCAGGAAAACGGACACCAAAGCGGTCATCATTTTTACCTATAAGACAATTTCTGCCTGTAAAGTTGATGTGGTCAGAAATAACCATAATATCACCAACTTCAAAGTTTTCGTTAATGCCACCTGCCGCATTTGTAACAATAAGAGTTTTAACGCCCATCATTTTCATTACGCGGATTGGCATAACTACGCTTTCCGCTGCATAACCCTCGTAAAGATGTATTCTGCCCTGCATACACATAACGTTCTTACCGTTAAGTTGACCGAATACAAATCTGCCCACATGACCCGGTGCTGTAGATACAGGGAAATCAGGAATATCAGCATAATCAACATATTGAGGATTTGCGATTTTTTCACCTAATGTACCAAGTCCACTACCTAAAATAATACCGATTTCAAAGCCACCAGTAATTTTTGATTTTATAAATTCAACTGCTTTTTCTATCATTATGAATTAACCTCGTTTACTACTTCGCGTACAAGTTTACTTACTTCATAACCCATTCTTTCAACATCAATAGTTGTAAATTCGCCATCTTTATAAAGCACTTCACCGTCAACCATTGTGAGTACAACATTACTTTTATTTGCAGAATATACAATATTATTAAGCACATCAAAATCAGGGTACATATTAGGTGTTGTCATATCAAGTACAATTAAATCTGCTTTATTGCCAACCTTAATTACACCGCAATCACTTCTGCCTTGTGCTTTATAGCCATTTACAGTTGCCATTTTATAAACATCCTGTGGTGTTACAATATCTGCCTGATTATTAACACCTTTTGGCAATAGAGCCGCTAAGTACATTTCACGCATAATATCAAGCCCGTTATTACTTGCAGCAGAGTCAGTACCGATGCCTATATTTACACCTTTTTTAAGAAGTTTGTAAGTATCACAGAAACCACTGCCAAGTTTCATATTACTTGCAGGACAATGAGCAACAGTTACGCCCATTTCCTTAAAAATGTCCATATCCTCTTCTTCCACCCACACACAATGGGCAAGGATTGTAGGGCTGTTAAACACTTTTGCATCATAGAAAAGACGAGCAGGAGTTTTGCAGTATTTTGCTTTACAGTTTTCGTGCTCTGCTTTTGTTTCTGACAAATGAATATGATTGATATAATCCTTACCGTTTGTATATTCGCCGAATTGCTGAATTATTGAGAGTCTGTTTGTATATTCTGCGTGAAGGCTCATATCAATTTTGATTTTTCCATTCTGGATATTATGATATTTTTCAGCAAGGTAAATCCCCTCTTGAAATCTATCATTTTTAGTAATATCTTCGTCAACAAAAGATACGATTGAACGACCGAAGTTAGTTTTTGCTTTACTGTCGATTACCGCCTTCATTACACCATCACCAAAGAAATACATATCAGTAAATGAAGTTGTACCAGAGGACAGCATTTCTGCGATTGAAAGCATTGTACCATAGTATGCACGGTCGCAGTTAAGACGGTCTTCAAATGGAAAAACTTTCTCGTTGAGCCAACGGTCAAGAGGCAAGTTTTCAGCGTAACCACGAAGAAGTGTCATTGGGGAATGAGTGTGAAGATTTACAAAGCCTGATGAAAGGACTTTGCCATTACCATCATATTCTTCACCATAGTTTTCCTGTGGTTTTTTGATTCCTATATAGTCGATTTTATCGTCTTTCACGCCCACATACATATTCTTTTGTATTTCAAGATTTTCGTTGATTATTGAAATGTTTTTGAACAGCATGATACTTATCTCTCCCTCCGTCAACGCAAAAGCGTTGCCACCTCCCTCGTCAGAGGGAGGAAAATAAGGTTATTATTCAATGATAATTGTTTCGATAATTACATCATTGGCAGGTTTATCCTGTGCTTTTGTTGTTACATTTGCGATTGCGTCAACAACATCCATACCGTCATAAACCTGGCCAAAAACTGTATGACGGAAATCGAGCCAAGGTGTGCCACCGATTTCTTCATATGCCTCAACACATTCAGTTGGGAATACTTTTTCGTCAATCTGTTTCATTTGCATAATAAAATCTTCAGGGCAACTGTTTGCCTGAACAATAAAGAACTGGCTACCATTTGTGTTAGGACCTGCGTTTGCCATTGAAAGTGCACCACGAAGATTGTGAAGTTCACCTGTGAACTCATCTGGGAATGCATATCCCCAGATAC
Organism: uncultured Clostridia bacterium; assembly: GCA_937895645.1. Lineage (GTDB taxonomy): Bacteria > Bacillota > Clostridia > Oscillospirales > Acutalibacteraceae > Fimenecus. The sequence goes on along the minus strand of CALBKQ010000099.1, from coordinate 6,840 downwards.
TCTGACCACCTGCACCTGTGCCTGTTGGGTCACCGCCCTGAATCATAAAGTCTTTGATAACACGATGGAAAATAAGACCATCATAATAGCCATTTTTTGCGTGAGTTGTAAAGTTTTCAACTGTTTTTGGTGCAAATTCTGGGAAAAGTTTAATTTTAATCTCGCCCATATTTGTTTTAATAATTGCAATTGTATCGTTTTCTGTTGGTTTGTTTAATTGATGGAACATTTTTATTCTCCTTTATTCTACTGATTTAAGTGATTCAATCATATCAATTTTCTTGAGTCGGAAGTACATAATAAGATTTGTTGCAAGGGCAAAGATTATTGTAAGCACTGCGCCAATTACAATACTTAATGGTTCTAACTCTCTGCCGAACATATAAACATCTGTTTCAACAGTAACCATAACAAATCTGTGAAGAAGTATACCTAAGAAAACACCAAGTATTGTACCAAGTATTGTAAGCACTACATTTTCGCGATACACATAGGCACTGAGTTCTTTGTCATAGAAACCTAAAAGTTTAAGTGTTGCAAGTTCACGATGTCTTTCACTTATATTAATATTATTAAGGTTATAAAGTACAACAAACGCAAGAATTGCAGCTGCAACAATCATAAGAATAACAATAAAATAAAGACTGTTGATTACTGTATTAAGTTCACCCAATTCGTCTGTATTCATAGTTACAGAGTTTACACCTGAAATTTTAAGAAGTCTTGAGCTGATATCTTCAGTATTTGCTGCATCTTCCATTTTAAGCAACAACACGTTTGTTTCACCTGCCACATTATAAAGTGACTGGTAAAGTTTTGGTGTCATATAAATATAATTGAAAATATAGTTTTCAGTTATACCTACTACTTTTACTTCTTTCGGATAAGCATCAGACTCACTGAGTCTTACATATATACTGTCACCTATAGAAATGCTGAGAAGTTTTGCATATTTTTCAGTAATAATTACACCCTCGTCAGAAAGTTCAAGTTCATCAACAAGACTGCCACGTTCACGAATTGAAATGTATTCTTCAAAAGTATCAGTATCTCTTGGAATAATAAGATATGCATTTTTCTCGTCTGCAAAATTATCAGCGCTCTTGCCTGTTGCATATACCATTGTTCTGTTTGCCTGAATGTAATCTGTAATATCTGAAATATCTGAAATGTCAGAAAGCATTGCACGACGTTGTGCTCTTGTAAGAGTTGAATCAACGCTTACAATACCATCGTACTTAAACACTTCGCCATATTGATTGTTTGCCATTGCGGAAACTGAATCACGGATGCCAAGGCCCACAAGCAGAAGTGCCATACAACCGCCAACACCGAAAAGTGTCATAAAGAAACGTTTTTTGTAACGGAAAAGGTTACGCATTGCAGCTTTTTGACCGAAGTTGAGACGCTCCCAAATAGCATTAATATTTTCAAGTAAAATACGCTTACCTGCTCTTGGCGCTTCAGGTCGCATAAGTTCTGCCGGTGCTGCACGGAGTTCTTTATAACAAGCAAAGAATGTAGCCCCGATTGTGCAGATAATTGCTGCAAGAGATGCCACAAGTGCGTGCAATACATTTAGTGTTACAACTGTGTCACCAAGGTTATAATAAGCAGTTTTATAAGCGCCTACAATAAAGTAAGGAATTGTAAACTCACCAAGGAATACGCCTATTACACTACCAATTACAGTTGCAAGACCTGCATACAAAATATATTTACTTATAATTGTAAATTTACTGTAACCAAGAGCCTTGAGAGTACCAATCTGTGTTCTTTGTTCTTCAACCATTCGAGTCATTGTTGTAAGGGCAACAAGGGCTGCAACAAGGAAGAAAATTATTGGGAACACTGTACCGATTGCACCGATACTTTGTGTATCGTTCTTAAAACTCATATAAGATTCGACTGCGTCACGGTTAAGAACATACCAAACAGGAATCTCCATTGAGTTGATTTCACGCTCTGCTTCAGCAAGTTTTACTTTTGCATCTTCAAGTTCTGCCTCGGCATCTTGTTTTGCGATTTCGTATTTTTCACGACCGCGTTCAAGTTCTTCTTTAGCTTTCTGAAGTTTTTCGCTACCTGCAATAAGCTGATTTTTATTTGCAACAGCATACTCTAAGTCGGCTAAATCTTTTTTTGCCTGATTAAGCTCTTCTTCTTTTGACGCAAGTGTTTTTGCTGAAAGTTCATACATACCCTGTGCAAGAAGCAAAGAGTCTTTAGCATTTTGTTTTTGTTCTTCTGTTTTTTCAGGGTCATTTATATATGATTCATACTGTTCTTCAGCCTTTTTTACTTCCGCCTCAAGTTCAGCTAAATCTTCTTTTGCTTTATTAAGTTCTCTTTCACCGTCAGCTACCTGTTGGCGATAAAGCGGAAGGTTTGCTTCAGCATTCTGTACGAGAGTAAGATTTTCTTCAAGAATTGCGTTTTCTTCTTCATACTTTTTCTCGTTTTCTAAAAGTGCCTGTTCAGCTTCTGCCAGCTCATTACGGGCAGTTACTTCTGCTTCAAGATAATCGTTTTTAGCATCTTCAAGCATCTCGTTGCTTTGTGAACGAACTTCGCTGTATCTTACATCGCAACGACGGTCTGCAATAAGTTCAATTTTATTTATAACATTTTCAACAAGTGATTCATAATCTTTACTATAACTGTCAAGTTCCTTTGCCCCTGAAACAGTTATATGAATTGATGTATAAATATCAGTTACATAAGCCTCTTGCGGAATGACTATATAACCGTCAACAACACCGTCACCGATTGTGCTTGTACCCATATCACCATTAAGGAAATATGATGTTGAACCGATACCTACAATCTGATATGTCTCTGACGCAAGAGTATCAAAAACGCTGTCATCAGTACCTGTCAAAAGTGTTACATAATCGCCGATTGCAAAACCTGATTCTGCTAAAAACTCACGGCTTACTACACATTCATTATACTTTTCGGGATATCTGCCCTCGCTTACCATAACATCATTGATTGCGTCAGGCATTGCAAGAACTTTTGTTACGATTTCACTTGAATTTGCAAGACAGAGAAAATCGGTAGTATAAGCACCTTCAACCGTTTCAACACCCTCAATCTCTTTGATTGCGTTAAGGTCATTTTCGGTAAGTCCCAATGTGCCTACAACACGGATATCCATAAAGTTTTCTTTATCATAAACTGCGTCGGCAGTCATCTGCATAGCAGGCATTGAAGAACGGATACCTGAATAAAATGCTACGCCAAGAACTACTATAAGCAGGATTGAGATAAATCGGCTGACACTCTTTTTGATTTCTCTGCGAAAATCCTTTTTAATTGATTTTGTCATATCTTTTACCACTCAATCTGTTCAACAGGTGTTGGATTTTCGTTTATAAGAATTTTATTAACCTGTCCGTTTTTGATTTTTATGATTTTATCTGCCATTGGTGTAAGTGCAGAGTTATGAGTAATTACTATAACTGTCATTTTCTTTTCACGACAAGTATCCTGTAAAAGTTTAAGGATTGATTTACCTGTTATGTAGTCAAGAGCACCTGTAGGCTCGTCACAAAGCAAAAGTTTAGGATTTTTTGCAAGGGCACGGGCAATAGACACACGCTGTTGCTCACCACCCGAAAGCTGTGACGGGAAGTTATCAAGACGGGAACCGAGCCCTACTTCTGCAAGAACATCTTCAGCATCAAGTGCATCTTCTTTCATCTGTGATGCAAGTTCAACATTTTCAAGTGCTGTAAGATTCTGCACAAGATTATAGAACTGAAAAACAAAACCTACGTCATCACGACGATACTTTGTAAGTTCCTTTTCTGTATATTTACCAATATCAATACCGTCAACCATAATTTCACCTGATGTTGCCTTATCCATTCCACCAAGAATATTAAGAACAGTTGTTTTACCTGCACCTGACGGACCAACAACTACTACAAACTCACCTTTTTCAATAGGGAAACTGATATTATCGGCTGCTTTAATTTCAATTTCACCCATTTTATAAGTCTTTACTACGTCTTTTAATTCAATAAATGACATTGCTTTCGCTCCTTATTTTTACTGTTCAAAATCATAGATAAATAATTATAACACAACTTATAAGATATTGCTACACATATTTTTCATATATTATTTGTATAATTTTAACTAAATTTATAAAATTAATAGACAACTGTTGATTATTGAACATTTTGATAGTATAATAATCATATAAAATACACGGAGATGATTTTATGGCTATTAACAACAACGATATTCGTGTAAGACGCACGAAAAAACTTCTGCGACAAGGCATTGCAGAACTTGGAAAATCAAAAAGCATAAATAAAATTACAGTAAAAGAACTTACTGACCTTGTTGAAATTAACAGGGGCACTTTTTATTTGCACTACAAAGATGTTTATGACCTTGTTGACTCTATTGAAGACGACCTTTGTGAAGAATTTGACCAGACAGTTCTTGATGTAACTCCTGAAGACATATTATACCGCCCTATTGATGTTCTTGAAACATACTTTGAGTATTTTAGAACTCATAAAGATATTATCAATGTACTTATGGGTGAAAATGGTGATGCAAAATTTGTTTATCGTTTTGGTGAACTTATGAATACAAAAATAGCTGAACTTTTCAAAGGTGTTTTTCCAAATATGTCAATGGAAAAATATGATTTTGTATATAATTACGGGAAGTTCGGTTGCATTGGTATTCTTCACTGTTGGGGTACAAAATACTCTCACCTTTCTTCAAGGGAAATTGCAGAAAAAGCACTTTCGCTTATTCTTACCGGTCTTTGGGGAATTTTAGGTGATGAAGGCAAAGAGGTACTGTTAAATGCACACAATTCTCATTAAACTTTTTATTCGTGACAGCGAAAATGTACGCAATCCTAAAGTGCGTACAGCTTATGGTACTCTTGGCAGTATTGCGGGTATTGTAACTAATATTTTACTTGCCATTCTCAAATACGTGGCAGGTACTCTTTCGGGCAGTATTTCTGTTACTGCTGACGCAATAAACAACTTATCAGATGCAGGTGCATCAATAATTTCACTTATTGGTGTAAAACTTTCAGGGAAGCCTGCAGATAAGGGGCATCCTTACGGTCATGGTAGAGTTGAGTATATTTCGGCACTTGCAGTTGCGTTTCTTGTTTTGCTGATGGGTATTGAATTATTCAAAAGTTCAGTTGACAAGATTGTAAACCCTGTTCCCGTAAAATTCAGCATTATTTCACTTGGTATTCTTGTTTTCAGTATTTTTGCAAAGTTATGGCTTGGATTTTTCAACAAAAAACTTGGCAGAAAAATCAACTCTGCTCCTATGATGGCAGTTATGAAAGACTGTTTCAGCGATTGTCTTGCCACAAGTGTTGCTGCAATCGCAATTATTGTATCTGCTTTTTCTGATATAAATATTGACGGTTATTTGGGAATCGTTGTTGCTTGTTTCATATTTATTGCAGGATTCAACATTCTTAAAGAAACAATGGCTGACCTATTAGGCAAACCTGCAGAAAAAGAGTTTGTTGATGAAATTACAGAAAAAATTCTTTCATACGACAAAGTTATGGGCGTACATGATATGATTATTCACGACTATGGTCCCGGTAGAAAATTCGCGTCAGCCCACGCAGAAGTTCCATCAAACGAAAGTATAATGGAAATTCACGATATTATTGACCTTATTGAACGAGACATCTTAAACGAATACGGTATGATTATTTCAATTCACATGGACCCTATTGTTGTTGATGATGAAAAAATTAACGCTTTGCGACAGATGACAAGTTCGCTCGTTACAGAAATTTCCAGCGAAATGTCAATTCACGATTTCAGGGTTGTTGACGGTCCTACACATACAAATCTTATTTTTGATTTGATTGTTCCCCATAAATATCATCTAAATAACGATGAGGTTCGTAATGAAATTGAAAATAAATTGAGCAAAATAGACGAAAGATATTTTGCAGTTATAACAGTTGAACACTCTTTTAACTAAATTTTATTTTTTTGTAAAATTTCTATTGCAAAAACCACAAAATATAGTAGAATATATATGTTAATCAATTACATATAGTTTTAATCATTTTTCAAATTATCGGAGGTTAAATTATGGCAGACAGAGAAATTACCACAATACCAAACGGACCTCTCGGTATTATTGCTTTACCGGGATGCGAAGAAATGGCAGAAAAAATTGACCGTTATCTTGTAAAGTGGCGTTCACAACAAGATTCAGAACACAAGACAACAATCGCTTTTTCAGGCTATGAAAGAAGTTCTTATATTCTTGACGTGGCATTTCCTCGTTTTGGTACAGGTGAAGGCAAATGTGCACTTCGCGATTCAGTTCGCGGCTATGACATTTACATTCTCATTGATGCTTTTAACCACGGTGTAACATATAAAATGTACGGTCAGACAGTACCTATGAGTCCTGACGACCACTATGCAAACCTTAAACGTGCAATTTCTGCTATTGGTGGTAAAGCAAAGCGTATTACAGTTATTATGCCTATGCTTTATGAAGGCAGACAGCACAAGCGCACTTCAAGAGAGTCTCTTGACTGTGCAGTAATGCTTCAGGAACTTTGTCTTGATATGGGTGTTGATAACATTATCACATTTGACGCTCACGACGCTCGTGTTCAAAACGCTATTCCTCTTCACGGATTTGAAAGTATTTCTCCTGCTTACCAAATGATTAAGGCTCTTGTAAACAATGTTGATAATCTTAAACTTGACAAAGAACACACAATGCTTATCTCCCCTGACGAGGGTGGTATGAGCCGTTGTATGTTATATTCAAACTATTTAGGTCTTGACCTTGGTATGTTCT
>CALBKQ010000098.1 GCA_937895645.1 uncultured Clostridia bacterium | reverse complement strand
TGCAGGACCTGATTTACCGAATGTATCTTCAACACCTACGCGAAGAACAGGAACAGGAACTGTTTCGCAAACTACTTCTGTAACTGCTGAACCAAGTCCACCAATTACATTATGTTCTTCTGCTGTAACTATAACACCTGTTTTCTTTGCACTTTCAATGATAATATCACGGTCAATAGGTTTAATTGTTGCCATATTAACAACTCTTGCTGAAATGCCCTCTGCTTTAAGCTCTTCATAAGCCATAAGTGCTTCATTAACCATAAGACCTGTTGCGATAATTGTAACATCATCGCCTTCTTTAAGCACATTACCTTTACCGATTTCAAATTTATAATCTTCGTCGAATACTCTTGGCACTGCAAGACGACCAAATCGCATATAAACAGGACCGTCATGTTCTGCTGCTGCGAGTACGCAAAGGCGTGCTTCAACATCATCAGCAGGGTTAAGAATTACCATACCAGGAATTGTTCTCATAAGACCGATATCTTCACAACACTGGTGACTTGCGCCGTCTTCACCAACAGAGATACCTGCGTGAGTTGCGCCAATTTTAACATTAAGATGTGGATAACCGATTGAGTTTCTTACTTGTTCAAATGCACGACCAGCAGCGAACATTGCAAATGATGATGCAAATACTGTATATCCTGATGCTGCAAGGCCTGCAGCAATACCCATCATATTACCTTCTGCAATACCACAGTCAATGAATTTTTCAGGGTGTTCTTTCTTAAACATTCCTGTTTTTGTAGCAGCAGCAAGGTCTGCATCAAGAACAAGAATTTTAGCATCTGTATTACCTAATTCAACAAGTGCTTTACCATAAGCATCTCTTGTTGCTGTTTTGATTACTTCACTCATTTTGCTGCCTCCAATTCATTAAGTTTTGCAGTAAGTTCTGTTACTGCTGTATTATAAAGTTCTTCATTTGGTGCTGCACCATGCCAGTTAACTTGGTTTTCCATATAAGAAACGCCTTTACCCTTAACAGTCTTTGCAATAATTGCAGTAGGCTTACCCTTGCAATTCTTTGCATTCTGAAATGCAGTTTCGATTTCGTCAAGGTTGTTACCATCGATTTCTATTGTATTGAAACCGAAAGCTGTGAATTTTTCTGGAATCGGATATGGTGAGTTAACTTCTTCAACAGTGCCGTCAATCTGAAGATTGTTATTATCAACAATCACTACAAGGTTATCAAGTTTCTTTGCATTTGCAAACATTGCTGCTTCCCAAACCTGACCTTCTTCAATTTCACCGTCGCCAAGAATTGTATAAACTCTTGTATCTTTCTTATCAAGTTTTGCTGCAAGAGCCATACCAACTGCTGTTGAAATGCCCTGACCAAGTGAACCTGTACTCATATCAACACCTGGTACGCACTTCATACTTGGATGGCCCTGAAGATATGAATCAGATTTACGAAGCGTTTTCATATCTTCTGTTGGGAAGAATCCTTTAAGTGCAAGTGTTGCATAAAGTGCAGGAGCAGCGTGACCTTTTGAAAGAACAAAACGGTCTCTGTCCTCCCATTTTGGATTTGCAGGGTCCACTTTCATCTCTACATTGTAAAGATATGCCATAATTTCAGCAATTGAAAGTGAGCCGCCAGGATGGCCTGCTTTAGCATTAAAAATGCCTTCAAGCAATAAAAGTCTTTCCTTTGTTGCAAAAATTTCAAGTTCTTTTTTCAAAGAAGCATTCATTTTTACTCCCCCTATTTTTTGAATTTAGTCTTTGTAATCATTCATTATGTATTCAAGCAAGTCTGCAACAGCACCTTTATTACAATGACACGCATGAAATTTTGCAATTTCGTGCATTGCTTTTGGTGCTTGTCCACAACATGCTGGAAGTCCAACAGTTTTAAGCATATCATAATCGTTGAAATAGTCACCGATTGCGGCTGTGTGTTTATGTTCAATTCCATAAAGCTCTGCAATTTTCATAACTGCTGTGCCTTTATGAACGCCCTCATTAAGCATTTCAAAGGATGAAATCGAACTTGACATAAAGTTTGCTCTTGTATCTGTAAGCTTTGCAACATATCTTCTTATTGCTTTAATGAGGTCAGGCATACCAAGAAATATTACCTTACCCCAGTTTTCTCTTGGGATTTCGTCAGGATGTTTGCAGTTAATATAATGAAGTTTATCTGCCTGCACCATAACACGAGCAAAAATTTTTGAGTTCAACGTGTAAATCATTTTATCAGTTAATATTTCAATTTCAACCATTGGAAAGCGTTTATAAATTTCAAAAACCAGTTCCATTGCGTGCTCGTTGATTGAGTCAAAATAAAGCATTTTTTCATGGTTATAATCATAAACACCTGCACCATTAAGGATTACTGCAGGTGTACCTGCTATTGGTAATCTTTCATAATGCTTACGCATTGACTGAACGTTTCTGCCTGATGCTAATGTAAAATTTCCATTACATTCAAGGATAAAGCGATTGATTGCGTCACGATTTCGCTTTGGTAACTGTCTTAACTTATTGTTAAGCGTACCGTCAATATCAGACGCAACAAGCCAATGTGAAAGATTTTTATTCGCCAAGAGTAACACCTCCTCAGGTGTGTTTGAGTTTCCCTAAAAACTCTGTAAAATAATCGGGTAATTCACTTGTAAACTCAAGATATTCCTGTGTTATAGGATGAATAAATCCGATTTTTATTGCGTGTAAGCACTGACCGTTAAGGTAAGCGCTTTTTTTATCGTTTCCGTAGACATAATCCCCTGCAACTGCATGTCCTAAATGAGCCATATGAACACGAATCTGGTGGGTTCTGCCTGTTTCTAATTTAAGTGAAATATGAGAATAGCCCTCATAATCTTCAATAGTACTATAATGTGTAACTGCGTTTTTGGAATTATTTTGTGTTACACACATTTTTTTACGGTCTTTTGGGTTTCTGCCGATTGGTGCATTGATTGTGCCTTGTTTTTCCTTAAGATGCCCTACAATCACTGCATTATATTCCCGGGTAAAACTATGCTCTTTAATCTGCCCCGCAAGTCCTATATGAGCTTTGTCAGTTTTAGCAACAATTAAAAGACCACTTGTATCTTTATCAATTCTGTGAACAATACCAGGACGCAAAATACCGTTAATGCCTGAAAGTGAGTCTTTACAATGATACAAAAGTGCATTAACCAGTGTACCACTATAATTGCCCGGTGCAGGATGCACCACCATTCCACGTGGTTTATTCACAACAAGCAAATGTTCATCTTCATAAACTATTTGGAGAGGAATGTTCTCAGGCTCAGCATCAAGAGGTTTCAACTCACTTGGAAGCATTTTAATTTCGTCATCAGTACTGACTTTATATTTCTTATTAACGGCAGCACCGTTTACTAAAACTTTACCGTTTTCAATAAGCTTTTGTATTGCGTTTCGCGAAGAATCTTCCAGAAGAACAGATAAAAATTTATCAATTCGTTCTCCTTCAAAATTCTCAGGAACTTCTATAAGAATTTCATTCATTTTCTTTCAGTTCCTTTACTTTTTTATGCTCTCTGTAAATGTCGTAGAAAGTCCAAATTACAAGCACGACTGCACTACAAGTAACAAGAATATCTGCAAAATTAAATATTGCAAAGTCAATGAAAAGAGGCTCAATATAATCAACTACAAACCCACGAAAAACACGGTCAATAAGATTACCTATGCCACCTGCAATAATAAGTGCTATGCACACATATTCAACACCGAACTTCAACTTTTTTGAAAGCAACGCAACAATACCGAATATGATTACTATAAAAGTAAAAATTGATAGTGCAATTGTGTACTCGCTAAACGAACCAAAAGCAGCCCCTGTATTTTCGGCGTATTTCAATCGAAGAAATCCGTCTATCAAAGGAAGGCTGCCAATAGGCTCGAGATATTCAATTACAAGTAATTTGATTAACTGGTCCAATGCAACAAGAACTGCTATGGATACTACTGTAATTACTTGAAGCATTTAATTACCTCGTTTGTTTTACTTTTTTATAAAGTTTATTTTTTCTTAAAGAAGTTTTTGAATGAAATTGATTTTGGAGCATCATCATCTTCTTCAGTTTCGGCAACAGTTTCGTCGTCTGCTATTTCAACTACTTCAGGAGTTTCAGGCTCTGCAACGAAATCGTCATCATCTGCAAAGTCAATTTTGCTTAAATCAAGTTTGAAAGGCTTTTTAACTTCAGGAGCACTTTCTTCTTCGTTTTCTACAACCTCTTCTGTTTCTTCGACTACTTCGTAAACTTCATCGATTACTTCAACAAGTGTTTCTTCTTCAATAACAACAGGTTCTTCATCAATTATATCTTCAACAGCCTCTTCAACAACTTCTTCAACAGGCTCTTCAACTGTATCCTCTGTCTCATCAAGTTTTTCCAAGGCAATTTCAGGAAGTTGATTAATAAGGTTAATATGGTCCTTATACATATTGATTAACTTGCCCTTAAATTCTGACGCCTCTTTCTGAAGCATTTCATAAACAAGGCTTTCGTGTGTAACCTTACGATTAATGTTACCAAGAATATCTTTAGCCTGTGCATTTGCGTCCGCAAGAAGTTTTTCAGCCTCTGCTTTTGCATCTGCAACAATCTTTTCAGCCTCTGCTTTAGCGTTTTCTTCAGCATCTGCTGCTGCTTTTTCTGCAATTTCGTGAAGTCTAGCTGTTTCAGCATTGATTTCTGCGTTTTCTTTTTCAGCAGTTTCTTTTGCTTCGGCTACAATTTTGTCAGCAAGTTTTTGTGCATTAAGAAGTGCCATTTTAAGACTTTCTTCATCTGCACGATATTCTTCAATCTTTTTAGCAAGAAGTGTGATTTTTTTAATAAGGTCACCGTTTTCTTTGAACATCTGCTCATAAGATGCAGTAACTTCGCTTAAAAAGTTGTCAACATCTTCTGCACGATATGAACCACGACCTGTAGTCTGAAATGATTTTTCTTTAATTTTATCAGGTGTAAGCATTTATTTTATTCCTTCCCATTCTGCCCAGATTTGAGCTAATTATAATAGTTAAGTATATGTTATCAATTAAAAGAACATACCGTTATTTTCAAGCTCATCCAACAAGTCACCCATAACATCAACATTATAAGGTGTAATAATAAATGTGCTGTTAGCAACACGCTTAATCTGACCGTTATTTGCGTAAGCAACACCTGTAAGGAAGTCGATTAAACGACGAGCAACATCTTTGCTTACTGATTCAAGATTCAATACAACTGTTCTTTTTTCGTTGAGGTTGTCAGCAATACCAAGTGCTTCTTCAAACTTTTCAGGTTTTGAAAGAACAACCTGAAGCTGTGCTGTTGTATGAATATTAACAACTTTTTCCTGGTCGTTATTACGAGGTGCTCTGCGTGGCTGTCTTGCAGGTCTTTCTTCCTCTTCAAAATCACCTAAAAATGCACCTGTATCAACATCGTCATCTGGATAGTAACCATCCTCATCAACATTTACAATGTTTTTAATTTTGTCTAAAAAACTCATAGTGTGCTCCTCCTGAATAATTAATATATTCTTGGGCCAAAAATTGAAGAACCAATTCTTACAAGATTAGACCCACATAAAATTGCATAGTTATAATCTCCCGACATACCCATCGACAGAATATTCATACATATATTATCTAACTTTTTCTCTTTAATGTCAACATATATATTGTGTATTTTTTCAAAATATTTACAAAGTGTTGTATTATTTTCGCAAATTGGCGGTACTGTCATAAGTCCCTTTACAGAAATATCTTTAAGTTCGGTAATCTGGTATAAACTTTCATAAAACTCCTCTTTTGAGAAACCTGTTTTACTTTCTTCGTCACCAATATTGATTTCAAGTAAAACTGGAGTCACAATACCTTTTTTTGCAGATTGTTTTGCAATTTCTTTTGCGATTTTAAGCGAGTCAACTGACTGAATCATATCGACTTCACCTGTAATTTGCCCTGCTTTGTTAGTCTGCAAGTGACCTATAAGATGTTTTTCTACACCATCAAGATGTAAATCAGGCTTTTTACGAAGCATTTCCTGAACACGATTTTCGCCAATAAGTTTAACACCATAATCAATAGCATAATTTATAAAAATCGGGTCAACAGTTTTGGTTACCGCCATAAGACGCACATCTTCGGGCTTTCGTCCGCTTTTAATGGCACTTTCCGAGATTTTTTCGTTGATAACATCAAGGTTGTACTCAATATCAGCCTTACGACTTTCAAGAAACGACTTTTCCATCATACAAATCAACTCCCTCTGTAATAATTGTATCATATTGTCTTACATAAGAAGAATCGTCAACTTTTTCGATTATTGAATAATCTTCAGTTGAGTGTAATATGTTAATCTTTTTGAATGAGATAATATTACCACGCTGAACATATACGCCTTTTTCACCATCAACCTCACGGATTGCTTTATTGTTTATGCGTATTCCCGTATATTCGTCAGTAATAATCTCAATATTTTCCATACGGAGATTTGCAACATCACGATTCATAATATTGCATTTTAGAACTACTGCAACGCTATTATCTTCTTTGTCGCCTTTATAAACTACTGTGCATTTTATTACGCCAACAGCAGTGTTAGGCACGTTTACTGAAACTGTTTTATTTACCTCTATATCACCTGACTCGTTATAAGGCACTGTGCAGAGAAGATACCAGTCAAACTCATCAACAAGTTTACCCATAATATTACCAGAAACATTTTGCTTTTGTGAATTAAATAATGAGTTGATTGTTGCACAATTTACACTTGTAACTTTATCATAACTTATTGCGTTTTCAAATCCGTCAACTGAACCGATATAATAACCAGGATTTGGGGACGCAACTGTTGTATATCCTGTTGCTTTTGATTGCAACGACACAAGTTCTGCCTCAAGTTCAGCGAGTTTAGCATCAACTGAAAGTTCTTTGCCAACAGCCAGTTGTCGGGTAGTGATTGCATCGCGGAAATCGTTGAGTGCATTATGATAATTACTGTCGATTTCACCACGGGACGCCGAAATAAAGTTTATACACGCATTATTTATAAGGCTATTATATGATGATGGTGTATTTGTGCCTATACCTACTCGATTTTTAAGTTGGTTGTAATATTCAATTTCTTTTGTAAGTTCGTTTATGCGTACATAAGCTGCTGCGCTATCAGTATTCTGAAACACTACTGCAACTGAGTCACCACGAGCAACACGTTTACCATCTTCTGCAATAGAAACAACTGTACCACTTGTGTTATCAGTTGTAAGATACTCTTCATCACGAACAACAAACGCTTTAGTTGAAACTGTATTTTTAATATCGCGTTCAAGGGCGAGTTCAGTTTTATAAGGATTTGAGTTCATCTGGATAATCTGATAAACGAAATAAAGGATTATACAAACACCTACAACAGCTAAAAAGATATTTTTTGCCTGATTTTTGTTAATCTTCATTTGTATACCTCCTTAAAAAATCATTTATCATTGAAAATACGTAATTGTACATATCTTGTGAACTTTCATAATCATCAGGATAAATCCAATTTACATTTTCATTTTTTCTGAACCATGTAAGCTGACGTTTTGCGTAATGCCTTGTTTCAAGTTTAAGTTTTTCAACACAATCTTCCAGTGTTGCATCACCCCTAAAATATGGTGCTAACTCTTTATAACCGATTGCCTGACAAGCAGTTTTTTCTTGGGGAATGTTGTAAAACTCTTCAGCCTCTTCTAAAAGACCGTTCTGGAGCATTAAATCAACTCGCAAGTTAATACGGTCATAAAGCACATTTCTGTCACGGTAATTTATGCCGATATAAAGTACATCATAAGGTGTTTCTTCTAGTCTTGAAAGCACTTTATGTTCTGACAATGTTTTGCCTGTAAGTTTATAAATTTCAAGAGCGCGAATTATTCTGCTTTTGTCGTTAAGGTGAAGTCTTGATGCTGTTTCAGGGTCAATTTCATGCAATAAATTGAGCATGTACGCTGCACCTTTTTCTTGGAACATTTCTGTTAATTGTTCACGGATTTCAGCATTGTTTTTTTCTTTTGAAAACTGAATATTTTGAAGAAGTGAATCAATATAAAGCCCTGTGCCACCTGCAACTACTGGTAAATCCCCTGCATTGTAGATTTTGTGAATACACTCATTTGCAAGCTGGACATATTCTGCAACGCTAAACTTTTTATCGATTGGCTGAAAGCCAATTAAATGATGGGGTATCCCCTGCATTTCACTTTCAGTTGGCTTTGCAGTTGCAATATTCATTTTTTCATAGATTTGCATTGAGTCTGCTGACACAACTTGTCCCGAAAAACGCTTTGCAATTTCTATTGACAAAGAGGTTTTACCTGACGCGGTTGGCCCTACAACTGCAATTACGGGAATTTTATTCATTTTATACCCTACCAAACTGTTTTTCTAATTCGTATTTTGAGATTTCAATCATAACCGGTCTACCATGAGGACAGAAACGAACTTCGTTATCGTTTACAACTTGCTTTGCAAGTGCTAAAAGTTCTGTTTCGGAATTGTCGTCCCCTGCTTTTATTGCACTACGACAAGCCACATTATGATAAATCCAGTCAAGATGCTCGTTTGTAATATCGCGACGATTTTTAGTAAGATATTCTGCGATTTCACTGATTAAAGGTGTAATTTCACAGTTATCTAAATCCATTGGGCAACTACGGATAATCACTGTACCGTTACCAAAATCCTCAATATCAAAACCACAACTTGCGACTGTTTCAAGATTTTCAGTAACTGCTATATATTCCTCTTTACCAAGGGTTACGGTTACTGGTGCTAAAAGCATCTGACTACCACTGTTTTGTGATTGGGATTTAAGTTTATTGAATAAAATACGCTCATGTGCTGCGTGTTTGTCAATTACACAAAGTTTTCCATTAAGTTCAATAAAAATGTATGTTTTATATGCTTCACCAATTAGACGGATTGTGGCTTCTTCTGTTGTTGCAGTTTTTGGTGTGACTGTTTCTTGTGTTTCAACTTTTGTTTCAGGAATTGAAACAGGAAACTCAATCTTTAACGGGTCGTCATCTTCTGTAATATAATCTGTTTTAACATCTTCTACAACATCAAAAACTGATAATGGTTTTAACACTTTTTCTGTATATGTAATATTATCTTGTATTGCTGTTTGTTTGAACTCTGGTTGTGGTTTTGCAAAAATCTCATTGAAAATTGGTTTCTTTTCAGGAAGATTTGCTTGTTTGAGTGATGTGTTTTCACTTAATGCAGATTTAACTGCGTGATAAACTGCATCAAAAATTGCTTTTTCGTCAGAGAAACGGACCTCAATTTTTGATGGATGCACATTGACATCAACAAGCGTTGGTGGAAGTGTTATAAATAGAACACCACCAGGGAATTTGCCAACCATAACGCTATTTTTATAGGCATTTTCAAAAGCCGCCATTATTGTTGTATTTTTTACACTTCGTCCATTTACGAAGAAATATTGCATACCACGTGAGCCACGACAGTTAAATGGTGGTGTTATAAGACCGCTAACAGAAACACTACCAACAGTTCCATTCACATTCAAAAGACCATTTGAAAAGTCTTTGCCGAACGCAGAGAAGCATACATTTTGGAGATTGCCATCACCATTGGTTGTAAAAACCTGTTTACCATCACGAATAAAACGAATACTGATTTCAGGGTGTGAAAGTGCAAGTTTTTCAACTGCAGATGCAACATAGTTGCCCTCGCTGACATCCTTTTTCAAGAATTTCATACGTGCAGGGGTGTTATAGAAAAGCTCACGGACAATCATAGTTGTACCCACAGCACAACCAGCGTCAGAGAAATCCGTTATAATTCCGCCCTCAATTGTGAGAGATGTACCCATTTCTTCGGTTGCAGTTTTAGTAATCATATTCACTTTTGAAACTGCTGCGATTGATGGCAACGCTTCGCCACGGAAGCCGAGAGTGAGGATTGTATTCAAGTCTTCGGCAGTTTTGATTTTACTTGTAGCATGGCTTACAAATGCAGTTTTAACATCTTCACGGTCAATACCACAGCCGTCATCGGTAACGCGAATATATGAAATACCACCGTGTTGAATTTCAACTGTTATGGAAGTAGCACCGGCATCAACGGCATTTTCCATAAGTTCTTTTACAACGGATGCAGGGCGTTCAACCACCTCACCCGCTGCGATTAAATCAGCCATATGTTTTGGGAGTTTATTTATTTTTGCCATTGATGTTCACCTCTTTTTAAGTGCAAAATGCAAAACGCAAAGTGCAAAATTGAATGTTATTTAGTATGTTGTAGGGGCGATTCACGAATCGCCCGTATATTTATAAATTGATATTTATATACCTTCATAGTTGG